>NZ_JBSWXD010000008.1:0-73544 GCF_056160425.1 Micromonospora sp. ABR4_055 | reverse complement strand
GGCCTGCGGCGGATGCCGATCGGCCGGCCGGCCGCCGGCGCGACGCTGGCCGTCGTCGACGCCGCCGGGCGGCCCTGCCCGCCGGGTGAGGCCGGCGAGCTACTCATCTCCGGGCCCGGGTTGACCAGTGGCTACCTGGACGATGCGGCACAGACTGAGGCGGCGTTCGTCCACCGCGACGGCCGGCGCTGGTACCGCAGCGGCGACCGGGTCCGCGTCGGACCCACCGGGGACCTGGAGTTCCTCGGCCGGCTCGACGACCAGGTGAAGCTGCACGGCCACCGGATCGAGCCGGCAGAGGTCGAAGCGGCGCTGGGCAATCACCCGGCGGTCGCCACGGCGGTGGTGCTGCTCCGGACGCAACCGTATCCCCGGCTCGTCGCGTACGCGCAACTGCGGGCCCCGAGCGCGGACGCCGCCGACCTGCGCCGGCACCTCGCCGACCGGCTGCCGCCGCAGTGGGTTCCGGCCCGGATTCACCTGGTACGGGAGCTGCCGACGACCGCCACCGGCAAGGTTGACCGGCTGGCATTCACCGGGCTGCCGAGCGAGGATGCAGACTCGGCCGACGACGCCCCGCCGCCTGCCGTTGGCAAGGCACCGCGCACCGGTACGGAGCGGCGGGTGGCGCAGGTGTGGCAGTCCGTGCTCGGGTTGCCCGCCATACACCGCGACGACGATTTCTTCGCCATCGGTGGCGACTCCATCGTGGCCCTCGACGTCTTCGCCCGGCTGCGGGAACACTTTTCGGTCTTGCCCCGCCCGACGGTCATCTACGACCACCGCACCCTGGCCGGGCTGGCTGCGGCGATCGACGAAGCCGCCGCCGGGGTGCCGGCGGACGCGGCGGCTCCGGGCCCGTCGTGCCCGGCCGCGTCCGCTGCGGACAGATCGACGGTCGCGTACGACCCACGGCCGTTTCCACTCGCCCCCGCCCAGCGTGGCTTCCTGCTCGCCGAGGCCGTCGCGCCTGGCAGCAGCTCGACCTGGCTGGCCCGGCTGCGGATGTCCGGTCGGCTGGACCGGCGCCGCTTCCAGCAGGCGGTCGACGTCACCGTGGCCCGGCATCCGATGCTGCGTACCGTGTTTCCGGCCGGGGCCCGGCCACCGGTGCAGCAGGAGTTGCCGGCGACGCTGCGGCTGCCGGTGCTGTTCGAGACCATCGGGTCGGCCGACCAGCTCGACAGCCGGGTCGCCGGCCTGGTCGACGACCGGGTCGCGCGGGAACGTCAGCGGACGTTGGAGCCGTGGGCCTGGCCGTTGCTGCGGCTACTGGTGCTGGCCGTCGGGCCGGACGAGCATATCCTGCTGGTGCACGCCCACCATTTGATCGGCGACGGGTACAGCGCGGCGCTACTCGGGCGGGAACTGCTGACTCTGCACGACGCGCTGGCGGTCGGAGCGCCGGTCGACGTCGCGCCGCTGCGCACGACCTTCCGTGACTACGTGGCCTGGCAGCGGCAGCGGCAGCGGCAGCGGCAGGATGATCCGGATCCGCAGGCAGACCGCTGGTGGCGGGAACGGTTCGGGCAGCCGTACCGGCCGCCGACGCTGCGCGCCTCGACCGGTGCCGCAGGAACCGACAACACCGGGCAGTCGCACACCGCAGGATTCACCTTGGATGGTGCGGTGTCCGCCGCGCTGGGCCGGCTGGCCGCCGCCGCGGGCAGCAGCGGGTACGCGCCGGTGCTCACCGCGTACCGCCGGGGGTTGGCCCGGCTGACCGGCCAGGACGACCTGGTGATCGGTCTGACCGTGACCGGCCGGGATCACCCCCTACCGGACCTGCATCGGCTCTTCGGACCGTGCGCGGTGCTGCTGCCGCTGCGGCTGACCGGTGCCGGGCGGGCGTTCGACAACGATCTGGCCCAGGTGGCCGGCGAGGTCGCCACGGCCCGCCGGCACGGCGCCGAAGGGGAGCTGGTTCCGGCCGAGTCCGCCGGCAGCCGGCCGACGGCGATGCTGGCCGGGGCGCAGTTCATCTTCAGCTCCCTCGACTTCACCGGGATCGGACCGACCGGTGACGGCGCACCGGGTGGGTTGACGCTGCACTGGGACGACGGCGACAGCGAACTGGAACCGCCGCCGGTCGGCACCGACGTGTTGCTGACCGCCCGACCAGTCGACGCCGGGCTGCGGGTCACCGTCCGGGCGACGGCACAGGCGCTGGACCCGGACCGCTTCGCCGACTTCGTCGCCGCGATGGCGGCCGACCTGATCGCGGCCGGAACGGACAGCGCCGGAACGGACAGCGGCCCGGACGCCGCCGCGGGTGCGGGGCTGCCGACGCGGCGGGCGACGGGACCAGACCCCGGGGCCGCGCTGGACGCGGCGATCGTCGGCTACCTGCCGGCACCGGCCCAGCTGGCGAGGTTGGCCAGGGTACCGGCGGCGGCGCTGCCCCGGGAGCAGATCCGCAAGCTGCTGTTTCCCGACGGTGCTCCCCGCCTGCTGGAAGAGTTGGTCACCCCGCTCGGGCGGTCCGGTTTCGTCTGCCTACCGCTGTTCGCCGACGAACTCGACGGCGGTGTCGCCGACGTCGTGGCACGGGCGGTCGAGCACGCGGCAGGTCAGGGAGCACGCTGCGTGTCGCTCGCCGGGCTGGTGCCGTCGTTCACCGGCTACGGCTTCGACGTACTGCGGCAGGTGAATCCGGCGGTACGGGTGACGACCGGGCACGCGACGACCGCCACCTCGGTGGTGCTGACCACGCTGGCGGCCCTCGACGCCGCCGGTCGTGATCTCGCCGCCGGGCCGCTCGCCGTGGTCGGTCTGGGCTCGATCGGCCGGTCGGCGCTGGAGCTGCTGCTGGGCCAGGGTGGGCAGCATCCGCCACGGATCGTGCTGGCCGATCTGCCCGGCAGCCGGCGACGGCTGGCCGACTACCCGGACCGGTTGCGGCGCCTCGGGTACCGGGGCGACCTGGTCTGGGCCGATTCGACGCCCACTGCCGCGCCACCGGTGTACGCGGCGACGACCATCGTCGCGGCGGTGAGCAGCGCCACGGAGATCGTCGACGTGGACCGGCTGCGCCCAGGGACCGTGCTGGTCGACGACTCGTTCCCGCATTGTGTGAACCCGGCCGCCGCACTGCGGCGGATGCGCGACGATGGCGACGTGCTGGTGGTGGGCGGCGGGCTGCTCTCCTGCGGCCCGGTGCGGCGGGTCCTGCCCGCCGGTCTGCCGGCGGCGGCAGTGGCCGGGTACGCGGCACGCACCGCGCTGCCGGACACGGTGGCCTCGTGCCAGCTGGAGTCGCTGCTGCAGGCGGACCGGCCGGAGCTGCCGCTGGTGCATGGTCTGGTCGACACAGATCTGACGGCGGCGTACTGGTCTGCGGCGCGCAGGGCCGGGACAACGGCTGCCCCACTGCATCTGGGCGGCACTACTGTCGCCGAGTTGATCGACGGGCGGCTGGCGGCGGCGCGGCACGTCCGCTCACAGAAAGGGGTAGCATGATCACCATCACCACCGAGACGCGAGCCGACCACCTGGCGGCCGATACGCGACGAGCCGTTCATCCGCACGACCACGGCGACTCGTCCGGGCTGCAGCTGCTGGCTGCGGACCGGCCCGGAGCCAAGTGGTGACCCGGCCGCCCGAACGGCCCGGACCCGGCATCGACCGGCTACTCGACCAGGTACGCGAACGGTTGGACCGGGTCAACCCGGTCGTTGCCCAGCAGGCCCAGCGCGAAGGTCGAGCGATGCTGGTCGACATCCGGCCGATCGCCCAACGCGCGGAGTTCGGGGAGATCCGCGACGCGCTCGTGATCGAACGCAACGTGCTGGAATGGCGGCTCGACCCCCGTAGCGCGGCCCGGATCGACCTCGCCGACGACCTGCGACTGTGGCCGATCATCTTCTGTCAGGAGGGGTACGCCTCCTCGTTGGCGGCCGCCTCGCTCCAGGACATCGGTTTAGCCCGGGCCACCGACCTGACCGGTGGTTTCGCCGCCTGGCAGGCCGCCGGGCTACCGGTGGTCAACCCGCACCGGTAAGACTCCCTCCACCGCCATCGGACCACAGTGCCCTCCGCCGGTGGCGCCCAGGTACCACCGGGATGCGGGCAACGACCATTGATCGCCGGGCCGACGGCTGATCGAATGTAGTCCGGCCGGCCCGGCGAGAGCACCGCGGCCCGATCGTCAAGGAGCCTCATGAGCATGTCCCGTCGGAAGATGGGTCTACTGGGCACGGTGTCGGTCCTGGTGGCTGTCGCCGGCTGCTCGCCGTAACCGGAGGACCCGCCGGCCCCGGCCGTATGCGACCCGCAGCAGTTGGACACCCTCGTCGCCGGGACGTTGACCGTCGGCACCGACCAGCCGGCGTACCCGCCGTGGTTCGTCGACGACGCCCCGGAGAGCGGCGCCGGCTTCGAAAGCGCGGTGGCGTACGCCGTGGCCAACCAGCTGGGCTACGAACCGGACAAGGTCAGCTGGGTGCGGGTGCCGTTCAACAACGCCATCGCACCCGGGCCGAAGGACTTCGACGTCGACATCAACCAGTTCTCCATCACCGAGCAGCGCCGGTCGGCGGTCGACTTCTCCAGCCCGTACTACGACGTCACCCAGGCGGTGATCGCGCTGGACGGGACGCCGGCCGCCGCCGCGACGACCCTGGCCGACCTGCGCGACGTCAAGCTCGGCGCCCAGGTCGGCACGACCAGCTTCCGGGCGATCACCGAGGTGGTGGCCCCGGCGGCCGAGCCGGCCGTGTTCAACAACAACGACGACGCCAAGGCAGCGCTGCGCAACGGCAGAGCGTCCGGTCGGTGCTGATCGCCGCCGGTTCCACGGCCGTGCTCGGTGCCCTGCTGGTGACGGCGGTCGCGAACTCCCCCGGCTGGCCCCGGGTCCAGCAGTCGTTCTTCGACCCGGCCGTGGCGACGCAGGCACTACCGGCGGTGCTGCGCGGGCTCTGGCTCAACGTACGGACGCTGGTGTTCTGCGCCGTCGGGGCGCTGGCGCTGGGGTTGGCGATCGCGCTCGCCCGCACCCTGCGCCCGGCGGTGTTCTTTCCGCTGCGGGCCGCCGCGACCTCCTACACGCACGTGTTCCGGGCCGGCATCGAATCGGTGCACCCGGCGCAGCGGGCCGCCGCCCGGTCGCTGGGGCTCAGCCACGCGCAGACGATGCGGCATGTGGTGCTGCCGCAGGCGGTCCGGCGGGTCGCGCCGCCGCTGCTCAACGATTTGGTGGCGCTGCAGAAGGACGTCGGGCTGATCTCCCTGGCCGGCCCGGTCGACGCGATCCGCGCCGCCCAGATCGAGACCGCCACCAGCTACAACTTCACCCCGTACGTGGTGGCCGGGGTGCTGTTCATCCTGATGGCGATCCCGCTGGTGGCGGTGACCGACTGGGTGACGTTGCGGGCCGCCCGGCGGCAGACCTGGGCCGGCGCGGCATGACGCCGGCGGCGGACGCCGGCCGGCACGGCGGGCCACCGGTGTTGGCCTGCGCCGGGGTCCGCAAGGTCTTCGGCGACCGGGTCGTGCTGCGCGACCTGAGCCTCGACGTGGCCGAGCACGAGGTGGTCGCGGTGATCGGCGGCAGCGGCTCCGGCAAGTCGACCCTGCTGCGGACGGTCAACCTGCTGGAGACCGTCGACGACGGCACGATCCACCTGGACGGTCGGGACATCACCGACCCACGGGTCGACCCCGACCAGGTACGTCAACGGATCGGGTTGGTGTTCCAGTCGTACAACCTCTTCCCGCATCTGACCGTGCTGGACAACGTCACACTGGCACCGCGCAGGGTGCACCGGCTCCCTCGGGCGCGGGCCGAGCGGCGGGCGATGGAGCTGCTGGACCGGGTCGGGCTGGCCGATCAGGCGAGGCAGTACCCGGACCGGCTCTCCGGCGGCCAGCAGCAGCGGGCGGCGATCGCCCGGACCCTGATCAACGCGCCCCGGCTGCTGCTGCTCGACGAGGTCACCTCGGCGCTGGACCCGGAACTCGTCGGCGAGGTGCTGGCCCTGATCCGGGAGCTGAAGAACGACGGGTAGATGACGATGCTGATCGCCACCCACGAGATGGGCCTCGCCCGGGAGGTCGCCGACCGGGTCTGCTTCCTGGCCGACGGCGCCATCTGCGAGCAGGGGCCGCCGCAGCGGGTGCTCGGCGACCCCGAGCACCCGCGTACCCAACAGTTCCTGCGCAGGGTCACCGGCACCGGGACAGGCTGATCGCGAACCGGCCGGCCGGGTCGGTCCACCAGTGGGTCAACTCGAAACCGGCGGCGGCCAGCTCGGCGGTCACCCCGGCCCGGCGGAACTTCGCCGACACCTCGGTCCGCAGCTCCTCGCCGGCGGTGAAGCTCACCGGCAGGTTGAGATCGGCCACGTGCACCCGCATGTCCCGCTCGGCACGCAGCCGCATCTCGATCCACTCCCGCTCGGTGTCCCACAGTGCGACGTGCCGGAACGCCGCCGGGTCGAAGTCGGCACCGAGCTGCTGGTTCAGTACATGCAGCACGTTGCGGTTGAACTCGCCGGTCACCCCCTGGCTGTCGTCGTAGGCGGCGACCAGGGTGGCCGGGTCCTTGACCAGGTCGGTGCCGAGCAGCAGCCAGCCGCCGGTGCCGAGCGCCCCGTGCAGCTCGGCCAGGAACTCGGCCCGCTCGTCCGGCACCAGGTTGCCGATGGTGCCGCCGAGGAACGCGACGAGCCGGTCGTCGCCGGTCGGGATCCGGCCGAGGTGACGGGTGAAGTCGCCGACGACCGCGTGGACCGGCAGCCCCGGGTAGTCCCGGTCGATGGCGGTGGCGGCGTCGCGCAGTGCCGCCTCGGAGACGTCCAGCGGCACGAACAGGTCGAGGCTGCCCTGCCGGCGCAGCGCGTCGAGCAGCAGCCGGGTCTTCTCCGACGAACCGGAGCCGAGCTCGACCAAGGTCCGGGCCCGGGTGACGGCGGCGATATCGTCGGCGTGGGCGGCCAGCGCGGCCCGCTCGGCCCGGGTCGGGTAGTACTCCGGCAGGGTGGTGATGCGTTCGAACAGTTCGCTGCCGTACTTGTCGTAGAACCACTTCGGGGGCAGCCATTTCGGGTCGGCGGTGAGTCCGGCGTGGGCGTCGGTCCGCAGCGCGTGCCGCTGGTCGGCGTCGGTCAGCTCGATGTCGATCCGCACAGATCCTCCACGGTGTAGGTGTGCCGGTCGGCGACGACGAGCCGGCGGTCGGCGACCGGGTGCCAGGCCGGGTCGTCGTCGGACGGTTCGGAGGCGATGATCATCCGCTCCGGCCCGGCGAGGACGGACAGGGAATGGCCGACGGCGCTGGCCCAGGCCCGTTCGCCGTCGGTGAGCAGCAGGTTGAGCCGGGACGCCGGGGCGGCGGCCAGGACGCCGGTGACGGTGTCGGTGATCGCCGTGCCCGGGTCGACGCCGGCTCGCAGCCGGTGCCGCAGCAGCGCCCACAGCAGCGCCGAGTCGGTCGGCGCGTCGAGGGTGAGCAGGTCGGTCACCGGCAGGGTGGCGGCCAGCTCGGCGACGCTGTCCGGCCACCCGGCCACCACCCCGTTGTGGCTGAACAGCCAGCGCCCGTCAGTGAACGGCGCGCAGGCCGTCTCGCCGAACGGCATCCCGGGGGTCGCCGAGCGGACCGCAGCCAGCACCGCGCCGGCGGTGGTGGCCCGACCCAGCTCGACCAGGCCGGGATCGGCCCAGACCGGCCCGGACCGCCGGTAGCGGACCGGGCCGGACGGGGTGTACCAGCCGATGCCGAAACCGTCGACGTTGACCGTGCCGCCGCCGCGCATGTCCCGGGGTGCCCAGGACTGGCGGTACAGGCCGTACGGCGGCTCGACCAGCAGCTGCGTCAGGCTGACCGGCGGGCCCAGGTAGAGCTGGTGGCGGCACACTAGGCGGTCTCGCCGGGGTACGGGTCACGGGCGGTCCGGAAACCGCTGAAGATCTGCCGCCGGATCGGGTAGTCCCAGTTGCGGAAGGTGCCCCGGCAGGCGGAGCGGTCGGTGCCGAACGAGCCGCCGCGCAGCACCCGGTAGTCGCGGCCGAAGAAGACCTCCGAGTATTCGCGGTACGGGAACGCGGCGAAGCCGGGATAGCCGGTGAACCAGGTGCCGGTCCACTCCCACACGTCGCCGATCAGCTGGTGCACGCCGGCCGGTGACGCGCCGGCCGGGTAGGCGCCGACCGGTGCCGGGTGCAGGTGCCGCTGGCCCAGGTTGGCGTGCTCGGGGCCGGGGTCGTCGTCGCCCCACGGGTAGCGGCGGGACCGGCCGGTAACCGGGTCGAACCGGGCCGCCTTCTCCCACTCAGCTTCGGTGGGCAGCCGGCGGCCGGCCCAACTGGCGTACGCCTGCGCCTCGTACCAGCCCACGTGCACCACCGGCTCGTCGGACACGATCGCCGACCGCCGGCCGAACCGGGTGTAGCTGCCGTCGCCGTGCCAGTGCGCCGGTCCGCTGAGCCGGGCCTGCAGCCGGTGGGCCCAGCCCTCGGCGCTCCACCACCGCTCGTCGTGGTAGCCGCCGTCGTCGATGAACTGCTGGTACCGGGAGTTGCTGACCGGCGCGCGGTCGATGAAGAAGGCCGGTACGTCGACGGTGTGCGCCGGGCGTTCGTTGTCCAGCGCCCACGGCTCGGTGGAGGTGCCCATGGTGAACGGTCCGCCGGGGATCAGCGCCTCACCGTCGACGCCTCCGGCCGGCGCCGGCGGCGTCGGCGCACCGCTGAGCACCGGCGGGCCGGCCCGCAGCTGGTGGGTGGCGAGCATCGTCTCGTCGTGCTGCTGCTCGTGCTGCACGATCATGCCGAACGCGAAGCCCTGCTCGACCAGCCGGCGGCCGTCGAACGTCACCGTGTCGAGCAGGTCGAGGACCTTGTCCCGGACGGTACGGGTGTACGCGCGTGCCTCGGCCGGGGCCAGCAGCGGCAACGCCGGACGGTCGGCGCGGGCGTGTTTGAACGCGTCGTAGAGGTGGTCGATGTCGGCACGGACCGGCTCCCGGCCGCCGACGTCGCGGACCAGCCACAGCTCCTCCTGGTTGCCGATGTGCGCCAGGTCCCAGACCAGGGGCGACATCAGCCGGGAGTGCTGCCGAACGAGGTCGTCGTCGTCGACCGGGTCGGTCAGGGCGCGGCTGCGCCGCCGGGCCCGGTCGAGGTCGGCGGCGAGCGCGGTACGCAGGTCGGACGCGGCCGCCGAAGGTGGCTCGTGTGTGGTCGGCGTCTGGCGGGTCGGGTCGTGGGCTGTCTCGGTCACCTGGTACCTCCCCAGGGGTGGGTTCGCTGGTGCAGCCGTCGGCGCAGGGCGCGCACCACGGTGCTGGTTGTCTCGTCGGGCAGGCCGGTGTCGGTCAGGCGTTCGCAGGCCAGCTCGGCCAGCGAGTGGGCGGCCGACGCGACAACCGGATCGGCTAGCCCGTCGCGGGCGGCGGGCAGCCAGCGGTCGGCCGCGTCCATCACCGTCGACGTCGCGGTCCGCAGCGTCTCGTCGCGGGCGAACAGCGCGGCCAGCACCGCCGCCGGGACGATCCACTCGCCGCCCGGCTGCGCGTCGAGGTAGCGCAGCTCCAGGTAGCCACGTGGGCGGACCGGCGGAAACATGGTGCTCAGATGCAGGTCGAGGTCGGCGTAGGTCGGCGGTCGGGGCGTGCCGGTGAGGATCCATTCGCCGAAGGTCGCCGGCCCCGGCAGCCGCCAGCCGGTGGGCTCGTCGACGAACAGCGGTGGCGTGTCCAGCACCCGCCGGGTCCAGTCGGCGACCGGATCGGACGGCCGCATGTTGGCGGTCGGATCGGCCGGTGCGGCGGTGCGGACCGGGTCGAGGGTCAGCCAGGTCGCCATCCGGCTCGACACCCAGCCGGTGCGCCGGCCGGCCCGCGACGGCGAGTTGGCGAACAGGGCGAGCAGCGGCGGACCGAGCAGGTGCGCGGCCGACCAACGGAGGGAGAGCTGCCGTTCGCTGCCGGTGTCCAGGCAGACCTGCAGGCCAGCTGTGCCGCACATCATGTCGGCACCGGCCTGACCCTGCCGGGCGAAAGCCGCCGCCATCGCCGTGTAGCGGCGGTTGCGCAGGATCTGCCGGGGCGGCCGGTACGGATCGCATCCGGTCCGGCCGAGCAGCAGGCCGGCCCGGTCGAGTCGGCGGGTCAGCGCGACGACGTCGGCCGACGCGGCCCGGTGCAATGTGGTGAGGGATTCCGTCGGCGGGGTGGAGATCTCCACCTGCCCGCCGGGTTCGACCGTTACCAGTCCGCCCTGTGGAAGCGGGTCGTGCGGGCTGGTGGGGCGTAGTGTCCGCGGGGCGTGGTCACCGAGGGCAGTCGCGAGGTCGGCGGGGTCGAGCGGTCTGGCGGGGTGGTCTCGGTAGTGAACGGTCCATTCGAGTTCGACGCCGATCCGTCGGGGCGGGCCGGTCTTGAAGCAGATCCGGGTGATGTAGCCGGCGGCGGCGGTCGGGTCGGTGATGGCGGTACCGGCCGGGACGTCGGCCACGCTGCTCGGACCGGCCGACGTCGCAGACTCGGCGGCCACCGGTAGCACGTCGGGCGGATGGGCGGATGGTGGATGGGGAGCTGGTGGATGGGGAGCTTTGGTCATCGCGTCTCCTCCAGTGAACGATCGATCGCGGGTAGCGATCGATCTTCGCTACCGTATCGTCACCGTCCGACATTTGCCGAGACACCGGCGGTCCGCGGGGCCGGCGGCGGGCGACGTTCCCCATTCCGCAACCCGGCGGCCACCTGCGGATTCGGGTCACCGGGGGTGGGATTCGCGTCACCCGGGGTGTGATCGCCGCCGGACGGGGTACCGGCAGGGTCGGTGCCGACCGGAGGGGAGCCAACGTGACCGACGGGGCAAGGATCGACGATGACCAGGTGGTGATGCGGGCGGCCCGGGCCGCGCACGCCCACGCCGACGCGACCACTCAGACCGCCCGGTTCCTGGACCGGGTCGGCGCGGTCCCCGACCCGGCGGTGATCGCCGAGTACGCGGCGCTGCTGGCCCGGGAGGAGTCGACCCGCGACGAGCGGGCCGACGCGCTCCGCGACGCCGGGCTGGACGTGCCGAGCCTGGACACCGACGCGGCGTGACGCCAGCCCGATCAGCGCTGCCGCACGGTGGTCGAGGCTTGTCGTCGGGGTCCGTCTCCTCATTCGGCCTGTTCACGAGCCCGCCGTTGCGCCATGAGCAGTGCCATCTCCTCGGCGCTGGTGCTCTCGCCCCTGGCGAGAGCGTCGTCTGCCGCCGCTATCCGCGCCATGGCGGTCGGGTCGGAGAGCAGTTCGATGGTGGCCTCCAGCGATTCAAGATCCTCGGCGGAGATCAGCACCAGCGGCAACACCGTCATAGACAACAATGTTGGCCTATGACACCGCCGGCATCCACAGGGTGGTCAGGTCGGGCAGGCGGAGACGAGGTCAAGAGATCCCCCGCGATCCGCGAAGGCTCCTGGGATCCGTACGGGCGGGTCAGCGCACAAGTTCGCGGCCGCCCGGTCTTCTCCGACTCGGCCGCGACCGCCTCCGGGCCCAGAAAGGGGGCGTTCAAGGCCCTTTCGGTGAGGGTGAACCCGGGACGGACGATGTTCGTCAGGATGCCGTGCCGGGCTTCCCGCACGGCGAGCACTCGCGCGGCGGTCTCGAGCGCCCCCTTCGCCGTGGCGTAGGCGAGCGGGCCGGCCATGGGTTGCTCGACGATGTCGGTCGACACGGCGACGACGCGTCCCCAGCCGGCGGCGCGCATGGCCGGTAGAGCCGCGTCGATCAGCGCCACGGGGCCGACCGTGTTGACGGCCAATGACGTGGTGAGACTGCCGATTTCATCGGCGTCGAAGGCGGGCCACTGTACGGCGTTGGCGACCAGGACGGAGATCGGCCCGAGTCGGGTGGTGATCTGCTCGACGACGCCCTGCACGGCGGCGAGGTCGCCGTGGTCCAGCCCGACGGCGCAGGCGGCGGCCCTGCCGATGGCGCCGGAAGCGCCGGTGACCAGGGCAACCTTGTTCAACAGACCGGTTTCCATCACCACTCCATAGCCGACTACAGGTTAGCCGACTATGAATCAGGATCGAGCCGTTCGCTGCACCCGGGGCAGGACGTCCTACTGTGGATTCTCGGGCAGGAGCCCGACCGCCTGACGGTCTCCGAGGTCGCCGCCCGGCTCGGCGTGGAGCAGCCGACGGTGACCCGCAGCCTCAGTCGTCTCGAACACGGCGGCTGGTTTCGTCCGGGAATCCGTACCGGGCGACCGGCGCCTCACCCGGATCGTGCTGACCGACAAGGGCCGGACCGGCGTTTCGCAGATCGAAGCGGCCTGGCGCACCCTCGCCGAAACTGCGACCGCCGGAATGGCGAACGATCAGCGAGCGACGCTGGTCGAGCTGCTCGAGAAGGTACGCGGGAACCTGCTCACCCTCACCACCGAAACCGGCTGAGCAGACCGCCGTACGCCGTGGCGCCCGCCCGCCGGCAATTTTCGGTGGCGGCACGGTTCTGCCGGCTGCGATGCTCACCACCGTGCCCGACCTCGCACTGTTCTCCGCCGCACTCGGCGAACGCGCCGCGAATGACGAGTTCACCGGCTCGGTCCTGGTGACGTTGGGAGACCAACGGCTGCTGGCCGGCGCGTACGGCAACGCCAACCGGGCCTGCCGTACACCGTGCACCCTGGACACCAGGTTCGACACCGCGTCGGTCACGAAGCTGTTCACCGCCGTCGCCGTACTCCAGCAGATCGAGCGCGGCGCGTTCACGCTGGAGACCTCGGCGGTCGAGTACCTCGGGCTCACCGGTACCACGATCTCGCCGGACGTCACCGCGTACCACCTGCTCACCCACACGTCCGGGATTGCCGACGACGCCGACGAGTCGGACGGTGAACGGTACGAGGACCTGTTCGTCGACGAGCCGACGTACGCGTTCACCGAGACCGCCCACCACCTGCCGCACTTCGTCGACAAACCGCCGAGGTTCGCGCCGGGCGAGGGCTGCCGGTACTGCAACGTCGGGTACATCCTGCTCGGCCTCATGGTCGAGCGGGCCACCGGCGGCTCCTACCGCGAGTACGTGCACGCCGACGTCTTCGAGCCCGCCGGCATGAGCCGGTCGGCGTTCCTGCGCATGGACGTCGTCGCACCCGACGTCGCCGAAGGCGTGGAGGCGATCCGCGACGCCGACGGCACGATCACCGGCTGGCGGCGCAACATCTTCTCGTACCCGCCGGTCGGCGACCCGGCCGGCGGCGCGTACACGACGGTCGGCGACCTCACCGCGTTCCACCGGGCGCTGGTCGAGGGCCGGCTGCTGGGACCGGAGTCGACCGCGGCGATGCTCGTCCCGTACGCGCAGGCGGAGGGCAACCGGCGCAACGGGTACGGGCTGGAGTTCAGGACCGACGCCGACGGCCGGGTCCGCTACTACGGGAAGGTGGGCGTGAACTTCGGCGTCAGCGCGTTGCTGCGGCACTACCCCGGCCACGGCGCGGGCGACGGCATCACGCTGGCCATGCTCGGCGTCGGCGAGGACACCATCTGGCCGCTGGTCCGGCTGTTCGACGAATCGATGCCGCAGGCCTGAGGCATCCGGCTGCGGGCAGCGCGCGGTACGCGGCAGTTCCGGACGCCAAGGCAGGGGCACTACATCGAGGTGAGGCTGCGACACCTCATCTCGCGCACTTGACGTGCGCCAGCCTCACCTCGACGTCGAACCAGCCTGCCGGGCTTCACGCCGGGTTGTGCTGCCGCCACTTAGCAGTGAGCACAGCGGACAACCGGAAGGGAAGACAGCGATGGCAGCGCACGACGTGGTCAGCTTCGGGTTGATAGTTGAACGGTACCCGGCTGGTCCTCGACGTCGGGCCCGCAACCCGATGAACGATGTCCTGGAACGAGCTCTCGTGCAGAGTCAAGAACTTCACCAGAGCATCGAAGGAACCCCGGCCACAGCGTACGGGTGGCCGGGGTTCCGAAGGCGTTACCGGATGCGGGTCAGGGGGTGGCGGTGGTGTCCTTGGTCGACGCGACGAACGCCGACCAGGCGGCCGGGCCGAAGGTCAACGTACCGCCAGCACGGTCCTTGGTGTCGCGCACCAGGACCCGACCGGAAAGGTTGTCGGCCACCTCGACGCAGGTGTCTCCGCCGTTGGCCGATCGGCTGGACTTCCGCCAGCGCGGTTCACTTGCGCTCATCGATCATCCTCAGCATCAGATCCCGGGACTGCACCACCGGCAGCGCGAGTCCGTCCACGGATTCCCAGGCTAGTTCCAGCTCGGTCACTTCGCCATGGCTGGACACCACGGTGCCCTTCAACTGGTTGTCCAGGTAGCCACAGCGCCGCCCGTCCGGCAGGTTGGCGATCACGAACGCGCCACCGAGACCGAGGTGCAGCCCGGCGTCGTCCGGCAGCACCCGGACTTTGACCGACGGCCGGTGGCCGAGGTCGACCAGGTGGCCCAGTTGCTTCGTCATCACCTCGCGGGGGCCGCGGCTCAGCGCGAACTCATTGACGATGGCCGAGATCGCCACCGGGTTGTCCCGGCCCAGCGTCGCGGCCTGCCGCTCCAGCCGGGTGCGGACCAGCTCGTCGACGCGCCCGTCGTTCATCATGGAGGTCGCCAACACCGCCCGCATGTAACCCTCGGACTGGAGCAGTCCGGGGACGAGTAGCGGCTGGAAGGTACGCAACAGCAGCGCCCGGCGCTCGTGCTCGACCCACGGACGCATCCACGGGTACCGGTCCTCCCGTGCCTCCGCCGACAACTTGGCGAACTTGTCATCGGTGCCGAACACCCGGTCCAGGTTGGTGGCGGTGTCCGCCTGCGGGATGTGCCGCCCCGACTCGAACCCCGCGATGAGCGACTTGGACACCCGCAGCGCGGCGCCAAGCTGGCCCTGATTCATCCCTCCCGCGATGCGAAGTCGCCGGATCTCGACGCTGAGTTCACTCACGTTGGATCACCCCGGTTTCTTGATGTGGTGGTTGTCCACCGGGGGCCATCTTGCACTGATCCGGACAGATAGTCCAGGATGGAACAGAAACTCGTGCAGATTCCTTGGCTGTGCGAAAATTCCAACGGTCGAATTGATCAACAAGCAGATGCCGTCGAACCACGAGAAACGACCCCCGGGATTAATTCCCGAGGGTCGTTCACCTTTTCGAACGACGACGGTCAGAAACGGCCCCAGTCGTCGGCGGCCGGGCGCCACACGTCGATGTTGCGCGGGTCGACGGCCATCCGCCGGGCCCGGTGCGTGGCGTGCTCCTCCGGGGTGAACACCCGGTGGCGGTCACACAGCTCGTAGCGCGGCCCGTGCTTCGGGTCGTGCATGTAGAACGCGATCGACGTCGACGCCGAGTGGTTGACCAGGTCGGAGGCGATCGGCACCTTCTTGTACTGGGCCCGCGCCCGACCGCGCATCACGTGGTCGAAGCTCTTCATCTTGAAGCACAGATGCGCGACGTAGAACTCCTTGTTGCGCTGCAACGCCAGGCTGTGGTGATAACGGTCCTCGCAGCGTAGGAAGACGGTCACGTCGCCGACGTAGTCGCTGGGCAGGAAGCCGAGGACCTTGGTGTAGAAGTCGAGTGACTCCTCGTACTTGTCGGTGGCCAGGAACGGGTGCACCAGGTCCTGTGGGCGCAGCTCGATCAACGGCGGTTCGGCGTACTCGACGAACTCGGTGAACAGTTCGACGATCAGCCCGTTGGGGTCGCGTACGGCGAATCCGCGCTGGCACAGGCCCTTCATCCGCTCGTGCAGTTCGAGCACCTCGTGGCCGGCGGCGACGACCCGCTCCCGCAGATCGTCGAGGACCTCGTCGGACTCGACGCTGAACCCGACCGCGGTGGTCCACGACTCGGTACGGTGCGGTGCCGCGATCAGCTCGATGCTGTGGTGTTCGATGTCGGCGCGCAGGAACGCGTACTCGTCGTCGTGCTGCTCCAACTGCAGCCCGACGTGGTACTGCAGGAACTCGATGGAGGCGGCCAGATCCGGCACCTCGATCCGGGCGTACTCCATGCCGTAGGGCCCGCGACGGCGGGTGGCGGCCTCGGTGGACATCTGCGACCCCTTCATGGTGAGTTACGCGTCCCCGGCGGTGGGGAGGCTGACGATGACCTGGCGTTGCACGACCGGGCGCCAGCGTTCCCGGACGAACCGCTCGTGCGACTCGCTGTGCAGGTAGTCGAGCAGGTCCTGCTCGGTGGCAAACTCCACGACGAAGCCGTGCGTCATGGTGGTGTCCCGGGTGCTGACGTTGACCCCGCTGCGCCAGTTGCGCATCGCCGGGTACTTCGCCGGGAAGGTGTCCAGCTCGGCGAGGACCGACTCGGCGACCCCGGCCGGCAGGTCGTCGCGGAACTTGAACGCCAGCATGTGGGTGATCACGGCGGCGGTCCCTTCTACAGGATGAAGCTGAGCCGGGCACCGGGGTCCATCGACTCCATCACCGGGATGGAGCGGCGGACCCGGAAGCGCAGCCCGTCGTCGTCGACCTTGAGCACGTGCTCGTAGCGGCCCACGTAGGTGTAGGCGCCGCCGTCGCGGTAGCGGTGGATGAGGAAGTTGGCGCTGATCCACACCGTCTCCGCGCCGGCCTCCAGCAGGATCACGTTGGAGACCATCCGGTGGGTACGCGAGTGCGGGTTCTCGGCGTGCGCCTTGCGGCTCTTGAGCCGCTTCACCCGGGCCCGGATCAGGTCGTAGTCGTCGCAGACGAAGAATCCGGCGGTGGTGGCGTCCCAGCCGGCCCAGTCGGTGGTCGGCACCTCCATCCGGCCGTCCGGCTCGAACATGGTGAACCACTCGTCGAGGCGCCACTCGTCGAGCAGTTGCGCCTCCCGGTAGAGGAAGTCCTCCACCTGCGCCCGGGTCACTTCGCGGGCGCCGACGTTGAGCACTGCTCCGCTGGTCGTCGAGGACATCGGGTCACTCCTTCCCGCTGGCGGTGGGCGCGGCGGAGCCGCTGGTGGCTGCGGATCCGGCCGCGAGGACGGCGGACGGGCCGGGTGCGCCGGGGTCGGCCGGCGGGTCGCCTGCGACGGCGGTGGCCGCCCCGACCCGGTCGGCCCAGTGTCGCCAGAAGCTGCGCATCGCACCCTCGTCGATGGAGCGGCCCTGGTTGCCCTGCTTCTCGTTGGCCATGCCGCGCGACATGTCGGACCAGTCGTGGGCGGGGTCGGCAGAGTCGGCGGTGGCGACGATGCCGCGCTGCACCGCCTCGTACGCCTCGATGTCGTCCGGGGTGGCCAGGCCGCCGGGGCCGACGAAGCTGACCATGGTCCTGATCCGCAGCGCGCGCACCGACTCCGGCTCACCGGTCTCGACGAACTGCCAGGCCCGCACGTCGGTACGGTCCGGGGCGACCGGTTCAAGCTGGCGGATGGTGAGCGCTTCCAGGTCGAACAGCAGCAGGTTGGGGAAGACGAAGAGGATCCGGCTGGCGTCGGCGATCTCGGCGGCGAGCTCCGGCCCGAGCCGGGCGATCATCTCGTTGCGCTTGGCGACGGTACGGGCCTTCTCCTCGTCGCCGAAGCGCGGCTCCCAGACCATGCCGATCCGGCCGTTGTGGCCGGTGAGCACCAGCAGCCCGTGTCCGCCGCCGAGGTCGTATGCGTACTGGTCGTCGTCGGTGACCGCGAACCCGGTCTCCCGCAGGTAGCCGACGAAGGTGTTGTGGGTGGGCGCGAAGTGGTAGCCGTCCATGGCGTTCTCGACGGCGAGTTTCCAGTTGCCCTTGACGCTGTAGAGCTGCACGCCGGGCAGGGTCTGCATGCCATGCTCGCCGATCTTGGCGGTCAGCGACATGTAGTGCGCGGCCGGACCGAGGTGGGTGAGCAGGTCGGGCACGTCGGGGTCGAACGCGATGAAGACGAAGCCCTCGTGGATCTGCAGCCGGGGCACCTGGCGCAGCCGCATCGACTCGCGGAAGCCGGGGTCGTCGGGGTAGCTCTCGTCGCCGGGCAGCGCGGCCAGGTCACCGGAGTTGCTGAACGCCCAGGCGTGGTAGAAGCACTGGAAGAACTTGGTGTTGCCCTCGTTGTGCCGGCACAGGATGGTGCCGCGGTGGGTGCAGGCGTTGAGGAAAACCTTGACCTCGCCGGCGGAGTCGCGGCAGAAGATCAGCGGACGGCCGCCGAGGGTGCGGGTCTTGAAGTCGCCGGCGTTGGGGATCTCGGTCTCGTGGCCGAGGTAGAGCCAGGTGTGGCCCCAGATCCTCGCGATCTCGTCACGGAAGACACCCGGGTCGCGGTACGCCGAGCGGTGCACCCGGAAGCGCATCGCCTCCCAGTCCTCGTCGATCAGCGCGCCACCGTCGGCTCCGCCGAGCGGTCGCACCGGCGTCTGCTGCGTCATCACCCACCGCCCTCTTTCGTCCCGTCCGCCCACCTCGGCGGTGCTACGTCATGCGAGACAGTGTCTCGCTCTCCGATGCTGCTATCAGAGCCCTCCACCTGTCAAGAGCAGGGCATTTTCCGTGATCGGGTTACTCACTGTTAACAGGACAGCAACATGTTCCTGCGGGTTCGGCGGAAACGATCCGGTCATCCACCCATCACCCCGGCCCACCAGCGGCACGCACCGCCGCGCGCCTCTGCGCCCGCCGGCCGGGTACCCCTTCCGGAGGAACCGATGCTCCAGCCGCACCAGGGACCGATCGCCGGCGCCCACTACCTGCCGACCACGCCCGACACCTGCCTGTGGGGCCGGCTGCCCAACCGCAGCCACGCCCCGGTGCTGCGGGTCCGCTCCGGTGAGACCGTGACCATCGACACCCTCAGCCACGAAGGCATCCTCGAAGACCAGGGCCGCGACCCGGTCGGCTACCTCAAGCAGTACGACGTACCCGCCGACGGCGTCCTCGCCGACGCCCGCGACCTGGCCGCCTCCGACGTCGCCCACGACTACGACGACGACGGCCCGCACGTGGTCACCGGCCCGATCACCGTCGACGGCGCACAGCCCGGCGACCTGCTCCGGGTCGACGTGCTCGACCTGACGATCCGGGCCCCGTACGGCTTCGTCAGCAGCCGGCACGGCTACGGCGCGCTGCCCGGCGAGTTCCCGCTCACCCCGGTCGACACCGGGCCCGACAGCGACCCGCGCGCCTACGGCAGCGTCTGCCACTTCACCGAGGTCGTCTCCAGCGGCGGCCGGCTGTACGGCGTACTGCCGTTCGGCGCCGGCCGGGCCGCCCGGTTCCCCCTCGCCCCGTTCCTCGGCCTGATGGGCGTCGCCGTCGACACCGACGAGATGGTGCACTCGGTGCCGCCCGGCGGGCACGGCGGCAACCTGGACATCAACGAACTGCAGGTCGGCTCCAGCCTCTACCTGCCGGTGCAGCTGCCCGGTGCCGGCTTCTACGCCGGTGACCCGCACTACGCCCAGGGCGACGGCGAGGTGGCGCTGACCGCCCTGGAGGCGCCGCTGCGGGCCACTCTGCGGCTGAGTGTGATCCCGGCGGCGCAGGCCGCCCTGCTGGTCGGTGCCGGCGAGGCCCCGCTGGCCGAGACCGACACCCACTGGATCCCGGTCGGCCTGGACGCCGACCTGAACGAGGCGATGCGCCGGGCAGTCCGGGCCGCGGTCGACTTCCTGGCCCGCACCCAGGGAATGCCCCGCGACACCGCCCTGGCCTACCTGAGCGCCGCCGCCGACTTCGAGGTCAGTCAGGTCGTCGACGCGGTCAAGGGTGTGCACTGCCTGATCCGCAAGGCCGACTTCCCCGCCCAGATCTGACCCCGCCGCCACATCGCGGCACCTCGGCACTCCGCCGAGCGGCCCCTTCCCAAGATCATGTGAGCGCTATGGACGTCACGATGCGATTGTGGCGTACATAACGCTCACATGATCTTGAGCAACCGCAGTCTGGCAGGATCACCGGGGTGCGTCGAGCGTCAGCACCGCGAGCGGCAGCCAGGTGGTACCGGGGCGACTGCCACCTGCACTCGGTGCGGTCGACCGGCGGTGAGCTGACCCCGGCCCAGCTGACCGCCGCCGCCCGCGCGGCCGGGCTCGACTTCGTCGCCGTCACCGAGCACAACACGACCGATGGGTACGCCGACTGGGTCGACGGCGCCGGCGACCTGCTGGTGATCTGCGGCCAGGAGGTCGTCACCCGTACCGGGCACTGGCTGGCCCTCGGCCTGCCACCCGGTCACCTCGTCGACTGGCGGTACGGCAACGACAACAGCGACGGCGACGACCGGATCGGCCGACAGCTCGACGAAGTGCACCGGGCCGGTGGACTGCGCGTCGCCGGAGTCATCCTCGCGCTGTGCCGACCACCCCGCGCCGACGGGCGGCGGGCCGCCGACGACCGACCGGGTCTGGCCAGCTAGCCGACGGTGAGCACCTCCGCCCGGCGCGGGGCGCTGGCCATCGCGCCGGGCCGGGTCACTGTCACCGCCGCCGCCCGGCTCGCCCAGCGGGCCGCGTCTTCGATCGCCGCACCGTCGAGCAGCGCGTCGGCCAGCGCCGCGCAGAACGTGTCCCCGGCACCGGTGGCGTCCACCGCGTCGACCCGCTCGGCCGGCACCAGATGCTCCCGGTCGGCGGTCACTACCAGGGCACCGTCGACGCCGAGGGTCACCACCACCGGCCCCCGGGTACCCAGCGACCGGGCCATCGTGGCGAGCGCGGCGACATCGCCGGTCCCGCCACCGGCCGGCACGGCCGCACCGGCCAGCGCCGCGAGTTCACCCCGGTTGGGCACCAGCACGTCGACCCGGGCCAGGGTTTCCGCGTCGATCGGCCGGGCCGGGGCCGGGTTCACCACGACCAGGCCGCGGGCGGCGGCCACCACCGCGGCCACCACCGCCGCGTCGACCTCCTGCTGCAGCAGTACGGCCGCAGCGTCGCCGATCAGGTCTGCGTACGGCCGCAGGTGCTCCGGGGCGAGCCACATGTTGGCCCCGGAGCTGACCGCGATGGTGCTGTCGCCGTCGGCGGTGACCAGCACGATCGCCTGCCCGGTGGGGCGGGGTGCGCGCAGCACCGCCGAGGTGTCGACGCCCTCGGCGGCCAGCAGCCCGGTCAGCCACTCCCCCTCGGGGTCTTCGCCGACCGCGCCGACCATGGCCACCGACCGGCCCAGTCGGGCGGCGGCCACCGCCTGGTTGGCGCCCTTGCCGCCACCGGCCCGGGAATGGTCGGCGGCGCTGAGCACCGTCTGCCCGACGGCGGGCAGCTCGTCGAGGGGCACCACCACGTCGACGTTGAGGCTGCCCACCACCACAATGTCAGTCATCGGCTCACCCCTGAGCGGCGGGACGCCAGGCATGCGCCAGGAAGTCGGGGCGCGGCGGGGCGAACACGTCCAGGTTGATGCACGGGCCCTCGGTCGGCTCGATGTAGTGCTCGGCGCCGCGCGGCACCAGCAGCATCGAACCCGCGCTCATGTCGTGCGGTACACCGTCGACGTAGTAGTTGCACCGCCCGCCGAGGATCATCACCAGCTGGTCGAAGTCGTCGTGGGTGTGCGGGTTGAGCGCCATGCCGACGGCGAGTTCATGCCAGGCGAGGACCACCTCGTCGGTGGCGTACACCTTGCGTCGCACGCCGGGGCGCACGTCAGTGGCGGGGATGTCGTCCCAGTTGACCGAGGTGCGGTAGAGCTGCGGGTTCAGCACGTCCGGGCTCCCTTCGAGGGCTGGCTCAATTGTCGGTGGCGAGGTGGCGCAGGCCGGCGCCGAGCAGCTGCAGGTCGGAGCCGGCGACCAGGTAGTTGGCGCCGGTCAGCCCGTACCGGCGCAGAATGCCGTCGGCCCGGCCCGGCGCCCACCCACCCAGGGTGACCCCGGCGACGCGGGCAGCGTCGGCGATCTCACCGACCCGGCGCAGCAGCGGCGCCTGGTCGTCGGTGGTGGCCAGGCCGAGGCTGACCGCCAGGTCGGTGGTGCCGGCGAACGCCACGTCGACGCTGGAGTTGCCGTCCGGGCTGGCAAGCAGGTCGGGCAGCGGGTCGTCGGTGTCGGCGGTCTCGATCTGGGCGACCAGCAGCGGCGGGTCGGCGGCCTCGGCGGCCAGGTAGGCGTCCAGCCCGGCGGACCCGTAGCCGGCGGCCGGGTGGGCGAGGCTGATGCTGCGGCGGCCGACCGGCGCGTACCGCACGGCGGCGTGCAGCGCGGCGACCTGCACGTGGGCACGGACGGTGGACAGCTGCACCCCGGCGGCACCCGCCTCCAGCAACCGGTTGACCTGCGCCGGGTCGACCGCTGCCAGCCGTACCAGGGCCGGCAGGCCGAGCAGCGCGGCGTGCCGCAGCTGCCCGGCGGCGGTCCGCTCGTCCAACCCGGAGTGCTCCAGGTCGACCACGACGAAGTCGAGGCCGGCCTGGGCGGCCAGCTCGACCGCGTCGGTGCCGGGCAGTTTCAGGAAGGTGCCGACCACCCGCCGGCCGCGCCGCAGCCGCTCGCGCAGCGCGGCCCGGCCGGTGTGCACCCCGGTGCGCATCGGGTCGGTCCTCAGCTGGCCCGGCCGGCGGCACCGGCCTGGTCGGTGGGCAGGCCGCGCCACGGTACGGTCGGCACCCGCTCGCCGGCGAGCAGCACCACTTCCGGCTCCAGCCGGGGCGCGGTGATCTGGTTGCCGGCCGCGTCGGGCAGCACCGCCTCGTCTGCGTCGGCGAGCACGGTGACGTGCGCCGGGCCGCCTTCGACGAGGCTGCCGT
Organism: Micromonospora sp. ABR4_055; assembly: GCF_056160425.1. Taxonomy (NCBI): domain Bacteria; kingdom Bacillati; phylum Actinomycetota; class Actinomycetes; order Micromonosporales; family Micromonosporaceae; genus Micromonospora; species Micromonospora sp. ABR4_055. The sequence continues at coordinate 50,907 of NZ_JBSWXD010000008.1, read as the reverse complement.
AGCCTTCGGCGTCCAGGCCGGTCAGCCGGGCCGGGGCGCTGGTCACCCGGGGCACGATCTGCTCCATGGTCATGCCCAGCGCGCGTAGCTTGGCCATGCTCGTGACCAGGTCGAACACCGGGCCGCGCCAGTTGCGGGCCGAGGTGTCCGAGGTGATCACGTCGGGGTAGAAGCCCTGCGCGATCGCCGGTTCGGCCACCTTGAAGCTGAGGTTGCTCTTGCCGTGCGCCGACTCGAACAGCACACCGCGCTCACGGGCGGCGTACACCTCGGGCAGCACCGTGCCGTCGGCCAGGATGCCGTACGGCTTGCCGGTGTAGCAGTGCGCGACCACGTCGCCGGGGCGCAGCATCTCCAGTACGGCCGGCAACGGCTCCGGGGTCTCCCCGATGTGGATCATCAGCGGCAGGCCGGCCTCGGCGGACAGCTCCAGCGAACGCTTGAGCAGCGGCCGCCAGTTGTGCCCGACGACGTCCTCGGAGAGCCGGATCTTGAAGCCGCGGACCCGGTGCGGGTTGGCGGCGGCGACCGCGAGCGCGTCCTCGGGGACCAGGGTGTCCGGGTTCATCAGCTCGCCGAACCGGAAGTCGATCAGCCCGAGCACGCTGACGTTGAGGAAGTTGACCAGCCGCAGCTTGGCCGGGGCGGCGACGTACCGCTCGAAGGCGGCGAAGGTGGACGCGCCGACGGTGCCGGCGTCGCAGGCGGCGACGACGCCCCGGTGCAGGTGCGCCTCGTCCGGCGGGGCACCGACCTTGGACACCTCGGCGAAGATGTGGGTGTGTCCCTCGACCAGGCCGGGCAGCACGTACCGGCCGGCGCAGTCGACCACCTCGCGGGCGTCGGCGGCCAGGCCGGGGGCGATCCGGGCGATCCGGTCGCCGGTCACCGCGACGTCGGCGACCTGGCTGGCACCGGTGGTGGAGTCGAAGACCTCACCACCGGCCAGCACCAGGTCGTACCGGGGAGCATTCTCAGTCATCGGTCAGCGGACTTTCTGTGCGAAGGAGAGGACGGTGCCACCACGTCGGGGGTGCCGTCGGCGGTTTCGGCGCAGAACCGGGTACGCAGCGGCAGCACCCCGCCGACCGAGACCTCGACCAGGTCACCGGGGCGCAGGAAGCAGCCCCGGTCCTGGCCGGTGCCGGCCGGGGTGCCGGTGAGCACCACGTCGCCCGGTTCCAGCACCACGTACCGGGTGATCCAGGCGAGCAGCTGCGGCACCGGGAAGATCAGGTCGGCGCTGGTGGCCTGCTGGCGTACCTCGCCGTTGACGGTGGTCCGCACCTCGATGGCGTCGCGGTCGGCGACGGCGGCGATGTCCAGCACCGACGTGCCCAGCGCGCCGAAGCCGGGGAAGCTCTTGGCCAGCGTCGGGTTGCCCGACGCGGTCATCACGTCGCGGGCGGTCAGGTCGTTGGCGGCGGTGATGGCCGCGACGTGCGACCAGGCCTGCTCGGCCGGCGTACGGTGCATCCGGGCCCCGATGACCAGCGCGATCTCGCCTTCGTAGTCAGGCTGGGCGCTGATCGAGCTGGGCAGCGCCACGGTGGCGTCCGGACCGGAGCCGGCGCTGGCCGACTTGAGGTAGAGCACCGGTTCGGTGGGCAGTGCCCGGCCGGCGGCGCGGGCCTTGCAGTGGTAGTTGAGGCCGACTCCCCAGACCGCCCGGGTGCTGCCCAGCGGGGCGACCAGCTCAGCGGTGAGGGTGTCCAGCGGCAGCCGCTCACGTGTGGGTGCGGTCGCCGCGGGGTCGAGCCCGGTGCCGGCGCGCAGGAGGTCGGCGATGTCGCGGTACGGCAGGTCGAGCAGTTCGGCGGTGCCGTCGCCACAGATCCGGGCCAGCCCGTGCCGGGTGGCCAGCAGCTGCAGTCCGGGGGCGCTCACGCGGCGTCCGACGAGTGGCCGGGCACGGTGCTCAGCGCCGGGTTGACCAGCGGTGCCAGGTTGTTGACGGCGGCGGCGGCCTCACCGAAGCCGACCGAGATCAGCCGCACCTTGCCCGGGTAGTCGGTGACGTCCCCGGCGGCGTAGACCCGGGGCAGGTTGGTACGCATCGACCGGTCGACGGTGATGTGCCGTTTGGTCATCTCCAGCCCCCACTGCTGCATCGGGCCGAGGTCGGCGATGAAGCCGAGGGCGGCCACCACCGCCTGGGCGGGCAGCTCCTCGCGCCCGTCGCCGCGTACCTCGCTGATCGTGACCGAGGTGAGCTGTGGGTCGCCGGCGATGCCGCTGACCTCGTACGGGGTGACCACCCGCACGCTCGACGCGTGCAGCTGCTCGACGCTGCGTTCGTGGGCGCGGAACTGCGGCCGGCGGTGCACCAGGGTGACGCTGGCGGCGTACGGCTCCAGGGCGAGCGCCCAGTCGACGGCGGAGTCGCCGCCGCCGACCACGACGACCTGCTGTCCGGCGAGTTCCTCCAGCCGGGGCACGAAGTAGCGCAGCCCACGTCCGAGGTAGTCGCTGCCGACCGGCAGCTCGCGCGGGGTGAAGGTGCCGATCCCGGCGGTCAGCAGGACCGCCTTGGCGCGCACCCGGCTGCCGGTGTCGGTGCCGAGCTGCACGTGGTCGGCGGCGTTGGTCAGCTCCACGGCGCTCTCGCCCAGCAGGAAGGTGGGTTTGGCAGTGGCGGCCTGGGTGAGCAGGTCGTCGACGAGCTGCTGGCCTTTGATCGACGGTAGGCCGGCGATGTCGTAGATGTCCTTCTCCGGGTAGAGGGCAGCGATCTGTCCGCCCGGTTCGGGCAGCGAGTCGATGATCGCCACGGTCATCCCACGGAAGCCGGCGTAGTAGGCGGCGTAGAGGCCGGCCGGGCCGGCGCCGATGACAGCCAGGTCGACGTCGTGTTCGGCGGTCATGAGCCGGTGCTCCCGGCGACGGCCGGGTGGTCGCGACCGACCCGGCCGATCTTGCGGGCACCGCCGGGGGCGCCGAGCTCGCTGAAGAACTCGGCGTTGATCGGGCCGAAGTGTGCCTGGTCGGCCGGCAGGTCGTCCAGGTGGAAGATCGAGGTGACCGGGCAGACCGGTTCGCACCGGCCGCACTCGACGCACTCGTCGGGGTTGATGTACATCATCCGGTCGCCCTCGTAGATGCAGTCCACGGGGCATTCCTCGACGCAGGAGCGGTCCTGTACGTCCACGCATTCGTCGGTGACCACGTAGGTCATCGGTCCTCCCGCATCAGTGGGCCTCTTCGCCGTCCTGCTCGCGTCTCGCGCCTCTGCGACCTGCGGTTATCTGGTTGGACAGCGGCGTCGTTGATGTGACGTCACGCTAGAGACCCCACCCTGGCTATGTCAACATGCGAGACGTCATCTTGGATAACTGTCACGGGAGTGATGGGATGAGGCAATGAGCGAGGACCGGATCGTCGACGCCCTGACGGTGCTGACCGCCGGGCCGACCCCGTACGGGCAGGAACTGGCCACCGCCGAGCGGCTGGCCGGCTGGGGCGCCAGCCGTTGGCCGGAGCTGGCCTGGCGGGTCGACCGGCTGCCGGCGACCGCCGAGATGCCCCGCAGCGCCAATCTCGTCGTCACCGCCGGCCGCGACGTCACCGCCGGCCACAACGTCACCGCCGGCTGCGGCGACGCGCCGGAGCTGCTGATCTGCTCCCACCTCGACACCTCCCTCACCGGTGAGCCGGGCTTCGACGAGCCGATCACCGGCGTGTCCGGTCCGACGGGTGGACTGCGCCGCTCGGCCGGACCGGCCGGCGACGCCCTGGTCGACGGCTTCGGCCTCGGGGTCGCCCGGGCCGCCGCCGCGACCGCGCTGGTCGGTTTCGTCGCCGCCGCCGAGGCGCTGCGGGCGGCCGACCGGCCACACCGGCTGACCCTGCTGCTGGCCGCCACCGGAACCCACCGGTACCACCTGTCGCAACCGCCGGAGACTCCTGCGCGCGTGGTCCGGCAGCAGCCCGGCGGTGTCGCCCGACACCTGGACCGGTACCCACCGCCGGCGGCGGCGGTGCTGGCCAAGTCCAGTCCGCCGGGCGTGCTGACCGCCGAACCTGGCGCCCTCTACCTGCGGGTGCGGCTGACCGGCCGGTTCCATCCGGTGCTGGCCCGCGAGCGCGCGGTGCCGCCCGGCGGTCTGATCACCCATCTCGGTGTGGTGATCGAGGCACTGGAGGCCTTCCGGCGGCGGCACCTGGCCGCCCGCGCCGATCCGACCGCTGCGGTCGGCGCCGAAGTCGGCATCGGTGCGGTACGCGCCGGGCAGCCGGCCAAGCCGGATCTGCTGCCGGGCCGGCTTGACCTGCACCTGTACCTGGTGACGGTGCCCGGTGACGATCCGGCGCGGATCCGCGACGAGGTGCAGGCCGCCGTCACCGCCGCGACCGCCGGCACTCCGCTGGCCGAGTGCCCGGTCTCGGTGGACGGGCAACTGGTCCACCCAGCCGCGGCGACGGCACCGGACGCGCCGATCGCCCGGCACGCGTGCGACGCCTGGACAGCGGCGTACGGCGAACAGGCACCGCCGGTCCTCGGCTGGACCGGTTCGACCGACGGGGTGGTGCTGCGCGGCCGGGGCGTGCCGACGGTACGGCTGGGACCGCCCGGCCGGGGTGCCGATCCCGCTGATCCCCGCCGGGACCGGTACGCGCTGGCCGATCTGCGGATGTTCGCCGGCATCTATGCGGACATCGCGGTACGGCACACCGGCACCATCGACAGCGCAGGGTACCGTATGGCATGATGCTGTCTCACTTTCCGTACGCGTCCCGGCCGCTCGCACCCACCCCCGTCCGGTGCGCACGCCCCGCCGCTTCCGACCAGGAAGCCAGATAAGGAAGCCAGATGGCGGACGACAGCTCTCCCGCCGAGGTGAGCCCCCCGGTGCTCGCCGAGCCGAGCACCCCGGCGATCCAGACCGTGCAGCGCGCCGCGGTGATCCTCAACGCGTTCACCGCAGCCCGACCCCGGCTGAGCCTCAACGAGCTCACCGCCAGCCTCGGCACCAGCAAAGCCACCGCGCACCGCTACACCAAGGCGCTGCGGGAGAGCAACCTGTTGCGCTACGACGAACGTGAGGGCCTCTACTCCCTCGGCCCGCAGATCCTCACCCTGTCCGCCGCCGCCCGCGCCGCCATGCCGGTGATCAGCATCGCCGGCCCGCACATGCAGCAGCTGGTCCGCGAGGTCGACGAGACCGTGGTGCTCAGCGTCTGGGACGGCGACACGGCGGTGGTGGTCCGCGCCGACGACAACACCGACCGGGTGATCCGGGTCAGCGTCCGCACCGGATCCCGGCTGTCGCGCACCGAGTCCGCCCAGGGCCGGGTGTTCTGCGCGTTCCTGCCGGCGGAGGACGTCACCGGGCTGGCCGCCGACCTGGCGGCCTCGGCCGAGCTGCGCCACGAGGTCGACAAGATCCGCCGCACCGGCATCTCCGCCAACACGCCGTCGGTCAACGGGGTACGCAGCATCGCCGCGCCGATCTTCCGGGGCCAGACGCTGATCGCCGCCATGGCGATCGTCGGCACCACCACATCGGTGCCGGAGGGCACCGACAGCCCGCTGGCCACCGCGCTGCAGCGCGCCGCCGCTGTGGTCACCGCCGAACTGGGCAGCGTCGCAGGCAACGGCCACCAGCAGCCGGGCGACACCGGGCGCAACGGCCACCGGCCGGGCGGCAACGGCCGGACCAGCCGGAGTTAACCGGCGATCGCCCCCAACGTCTCGGACAACTCCCCCGCGACCTGCCGCAGCTGGTCCGCCGCCGCGGTCTGCGCCGCACCGGCCAGCGCCACGCTGGTGCCGAGCACCGCGAGCGCGGCCACCACCTGGGTACGCTCGAACACCGGTGCGGCGATCACCCGTACCCCGAAATCCTCCGGTGAGTTGACCGCGACGCCGTCGCGGCGCACCTGCGCGACCACCTCCCGCAGCGCGGCGGACAGCCGCAGCTGCCGGGCCACCACCGGATTCTCGGCGGGCGGCAGGTAGGCGCAGAACACCCGGCCCTGGGCCGAGCGGGTCAGCTCCAACGGCGAGCCGGTACGCACGCTGAGCCGCACGTCACCGCTGGTGTTGTCCATGCACCGGACCACCGTCGGCGCCTCGCCGTTCCAGATGCTCAGCACCGAGGTCTGGTTGGTGTCGCGGGTCAGCCGGTCGAGGTAGGGCTCGGCGACCGTGACGATCGGCAGCGCGGCGCGGGCCGCCGCCTCCATCGCCAGGATCTGCGGGCCGAGCGTGTAGGTGGCGGTGGCGACGTCGAACCGCAGCAGATTGGCGGTGCGCAGCGCCCGCGCGTACCGGTGCGCGGTGGCCCGGCTGATCGCCAGGTCGGCGGTCAGCTCGGCCAGGGTGAGCCGGGGCCGTTCCGCGGTGAACGCCCGCAGGATCGTCGCGGCGCGCTGCACCGTCTGGATGGCCGGCCCGTCGCCGGCCACCTCGCTCGTCTCACCCGCCGCCCGACCCGTGACCACCACGGCGCCACTCTACCGAGCCCTACGCCACCGGCGGGATAAGCCGGCCGACGGGACCAGCCAGCCGATAGGGACCAGCCAGCCGACAGGATCAGCCGGCGGCGATCTGTCGGTGCACCTCGGCGCTGTCCCAGTAGTCGACCCGGCGGGCGATCAGCCCGTCGGCGTCCACCTCGAAGCGGAACATGCCCCGGATGCGGACCGGCGCGCGGCCGGCCGACACCAGCCGAAACGACATCCGGTACGCCACCGCCGCCCGGTCGCCCTCGACCAGCAGATCCTCGACCTCGTAGTGCAGGTCGGCGAACTCGGCGAGAAAGCCGTCCAGCCGGGCGCGGTACGCGGCCCGGCCGGTGACGGTTCGGCCGAGCGCCGCGGTGTGCTCGTTGACGAACCCGGGACTGACGCAGTCGGCGACCGCGTCGGCGTCCCGGGCGTTGAGCGCGGCCAGGTACCGCCGCACCGCGTCGCGGGTGCGTCCGCCGGTCAGCTCCCCCACAGCCGCCGTACGGTGTCGAACACCTGCTGGTCGTGGGAGATCTCGATGACGTTGCCGTCCGGGTCCTTCAACGCGCAGATGTAGCCGACCGGCGGCGGCATCTGCCGTGGCTCCCAGTGCAGGCAGCCCATCTCCCGGGCCCGTTCGGCGATCTCGTCGACGTCGGACCGGTTCGGCACCTCGATGCCGATGTGCGCGAACGGGTGCAGCAGCCCCAACTGGCCGCCCTTGTCCTTGTTGAACGAGACCAGCACCAGCACGAACGGCGTCTCGACCTGCTTGTCGTTGGAGAGCCAGACGCTCTCGCCGTCGGCGTCGGCGAAGCGCTCCACCACCACCAGCGGGGTGAGCGAAGTATAGAACGAGATGGCCTTGTCAAGGTCGCCGGTGGGCAGTGCCACGTGCGTCCATCGGGCGTGGGTAAGGCCGGTCGCCACGGGAACCTCCAGTTGCCGAAATGTCTGTTGCAGCGCGTCTACCAGGCTATTCGGCACCGTAGCCGGGATCCATGTGCCGGGGACACAAACCCGGCGACCGGCCTTCGAGCCGCTGCGACGGTGCCGCCGTCGGTGGTCGGCTGACAGGCTGGCGGCGGGAGGTTCTGATGCAGTACCGCAGGCTTGGCGGCACCGGCGTCGAGGTGAGCACGCTATGCCTCGGCACGATGATGTTCGGTGCCTGGGGCAACACCGACGAGCAGGAATGCCGGCGGATCGTCGGGGAGGCGCTCGACGCCGGGATCAACGTCGTGGACACCGCCGACGTGTACGCGCACGGCGAATCCGAGCAGATCCTCGGCCGGGCGCTGCGTGGGCGGCGCGACGACGTCGTGCTGGCCACCAAGTTCCACGAACCGATGGGGGACGACCGCAACCGGCGGGGCAACTCGCGGCGCTGGATCCGTCAGGCGGTCGAAGCCAGCCTGCGCCGGCTCGGCACCGACCGAATCGACCTCTACCAGGTGCACCGGCCCGACCCGGGCACCGACATCGACGAGACCCTCGGTGCGCTGTCCGACCTGGTCCGCGAGGGCAAGGTGCTGATGGTCGGCTCCTCGGCGTTCCCCGCCGAGGAGATCGTCGAGGCTCAGTGGGTCGCCCAGCTGCGGCAACGGGAACGGTTCACCACCGAACAGCTGCCGTACTCGATCATGGCGCGTGGGGTGGAGGCCGGGGTGCTGCCGACCTGCCAGCGGCACCGGCTCGGGGTGCTCGCCTTCAGCCCGCTCAACGGCGGCTGGCTGACCGGCAAGTACCGCTCCGCCAAGGTTCCCGCCGACTCACGGGCCGGACGCAACGCCGACCACTTCGACTTCCGCGATACCGCAGCCCGGCAGCACAAGCTGGAACTGGTCGACGAGCTGGAGAAGTTGGCCGCGCAGGCCGGGCTGACCCTGATCGAGCTGGCCCTCGGTTTCGTGCTGAGCCACCCGGCGGTGACCAGCGCCATCGTCGGCCCGCGCACCCTGCCCCAGCTGCGCAGTCAGCTCGGTGCCGGTGAGCTGACCGGGCTGCCCGCCGCAGTGCTGGACCGCATCGACGAGCTGGTGCCCCCAGGACACAACGTCAACCCCGCCGACGCCGGCTACCGGCCGCCGGCGCTCACCGACCCGGCGCTGCGCCGCCGGGGCTGACCGGACCGGCGCTGCACCACCGTGACCGGCCGCCGCCCAGGGCGGCGGAGTCAGGCGGCGCGAACCAGCAGCAGCACCACCGTGACCAGGTAGATCACCGGGATGGCGATGCCCTCGAAGCCGACCCCCCGGCGTTGGCGCAGGAGCAGGCCGGCGGCGAGGGTCACGGTGAGCAGCGTGGTCGACCCGGCGAGGAGCAGACCGGCGGAGGCCGCGTCGGCGTATACCGACCCCGGCCGGTACGCCGCGTCGGCGAGGAAGATCATCAGCGAGTCGAACGCGTTGCCGCCGAGGATGTTGCCGATCCCCAGGGTCAACGCCCCGATCCGGACCGCCGCGATCAGGGTGACCAGTTCCGGCAACGACGTGATCGCGGTGGTGACGGTGAACCCGACGAAGCCGCTGGGCAGACCCGTCGCCGCGATCACTCCCAGGCCGCCCTGCCCGATGAGGTAGCCGGTGCCGCCGACGACGGCGGCGAGTGCGGCCAGCCGCCACCACAGCCGGCGGGTGCTGGGCGCACCGTCGGCGTCGCCGTCGACGTCGTCCGGTACGTCCTGCCGGGTGTCCGAGGTCTGCTCCGCCCGCCACATCGGGTTCTGCCGCAGCCGGCGGACCAGGTGCAGTCCGTACAGGTAGAGGACCGGGATCAGCAGGCTCGCCGGATGCACCCAGCCGAGAGTCAGGCCGGGCGTGGCGTAGGCGACGATCGGCAGGCAGAGCAGCGCCACCAGCACCAGCGCCTGCATGATGTTCTCCAGCGAGGCGGCCGCGTGTTCGATGTTCGACCGCCGGTAGAGCAGATCGGCGATGGCCAGCCAGACCGTCTGTACAGCGATGCCGCCAATCGGGTTGGCGATGGCGAACTGCGCGTCGCCCTGCCAGGCGCCGATCGCGGTGGTGGCGATCCCCGGTAGCGAGGTGACCGCGCCGAGCAGCAGCGCTCCGGCGACGGCCTCGCCCATTCCGGTCCGGTCGGCGAGGGTGTCGGCGGTCGCCGCCAGCGACTTGCCGGCGAAGACGATGACGAGCAGGGCGACCGCGAGCGCAGCGATGCTCGGTGCCAGCGGCCAGGTCGACCCGGTCACCGTCGCCCACCGTCGCCTCGTGACGGATGGCCCGTTGACGGTGGGCACAGCCGAGCCGTCTTCGTCCGTTCAGGTCCCATGACCGACCTCGCTACCCGATCACTGTCACGGCGAATCATCCGCCCGTGATCCGGTCGCCGGATAGCCGGGAGCCGTCGCGGGTATTTGAGCAGGATGTTACTCGACAACCCACATCATCTGTGGCGAGTCACCGCTGTCGGTGTCCTGATCTACGTCCTTCTCGTCGGCGTACTCAGGGCGTCCGGCAAACGGACCCTGCGCTGAGCCGGGCGGTGACGCCGAGCCCGGCGGTGACGCTGAGCCGGGCGCGCCGGTAGTCAGGTAGCCGACTAGGTGGTGCCGCGCTGGAACGGTTTGGCCAGCGCTCTCGGTTCTCGGTGCTGGGTGGCGAAGACCAGCATGGCCAGCAGCGCCAACAGGTACGGCGCGGCGATGAGCAGCTGCGAGTTGATGGTCACCCCGAGCGCCGGCAGCGCCAGCCGCATCGCATCGGCGAGACCGAACACCGCACAGCCGACCATGGTCCGACCGAGCCGCCAGGCACCGAAGATCACCGCGGCGATCACCAGGTAGCCACGACCGGCGGTCATGTTCTGGTTGAACGAGCCGACCTCACCCACCGCCAGGTAGGCACCGCCGAGCCCGGCGAGCAGACCACAGAACAGCAGCGCCTGCCGGCGCCGGTGGTTGACCCGGATCCCGCTGACGTCGGCGGCCTGCGGGTTTTCCCCGACCGCCCGCAGCTCCAGGCCCCACCGGCTGCGCTCCACCAGCCACCAGGTGAGCGGTACCGCGATCAGCAGCAGGTACGCCGGCCAACGCTGTACGAACAGCATCGGTCCGATGATCGGGATGTCGCGCAGCACCGGGATGTCCACCCGCCACACCTGGTGCCCGGTGAAGCTGCTGATGGTGATCAGATAACTGGTCAGGCCGAGCACCAGGGCGTTGAGCACCAGACCGACGACGAACGTGTTGATCTGGGCCCGGTGCGACAGGTTGGCGTGCAGCACGGCGACCAGCACGCCGACGAGGGCACCGGCGGCCAGCCCGATGGTGGCGCTGCCGGTGGCGCTGGCCACGGCGATCGAGCCGAACGCCGCGCCGAGCATCATGCCCTCGACCGAGATGTTCAGCGTGCCGGCGCGCTGCGCCACGTACTCGCCGCAGGCGGCGAAGGCCAACGGGATGGTCAGCCGCGCCCCGCTGGACAGAATGGTGGCGATGTTGTCGGCGGCGCTCATGCCGGCCTGCCTTCCATGGTGGTCTTCTCGCTACCAGTCGACCCGCTACCGGTCGACCCGTTACCGGTCGACCCGCTACCGGTCGGCTCGCTACCGGTCGCCTCCGGGACGTCGATCGCCGGCACCTCGGTGCCGGGTGCCGCCGGCTCCCCCGTCGACGGGGTCGGGGTCGGCAGGCCACCGGTCGGCGGCGGAGTGCCCGCCGGTTCACCGCCGGCCCGCCGCCGGCGTAGCAGGGCGATCACCGCAGGCGGCGCCACGAACGCCAGCACCAGCAGCGCCTTGACCACGTCGACCAGGAACGACGGCACCCCGGTGGCGGCCAGAAAGCTGGATCCGGCGCGCAGCACGCCGAACAGCACCGCCACCGGAATGGCCAGCAGCGGATTGTTCCGGCCGACCAGGGCGACCAGCAGGCCGTCCCAGCCGAGGTTCAACGACATTCCCGGCTGCAGCCGGTGGCTGCCGATCGGGCTGGTCAGCAGCAGCGCGCCGGCCAGGCCGGCGAAGGCTCCCGAGATGGCCAGCGCCATCCCACCGAGGGCGCCGACCCGGACCCCGGCGTGCTGGGCGGTGACCGGGTTGAGCCCGAGCATCTTGAGCCGGAACCCCCACCGGGTCCGGGTCATCGCCAGGCTGATCGCCACCGCGATCAGGACGGCCAGGATCAGCCCTCCGTTGACCTGCAGGTTCGGGTACTCACCGAGGGAGGCGAGCCGGGCGTTCTCCGGCAGCGGGTTGGACTGTGGCGAGACCACCCCGGTGCCCAGCCGGGACTCCTGCAGCAGCCACGGGGTGTTGACCGCGAACGCCACCAACTGCTGGGCCAGGAAGGTCATCAGCAGCGTGCTGACCACCACGTTGACCCCTCGGAAGCGGTACATCAGCGCGCTCAGCCCGGCCCAGCCGCCGGCGGCGAGCAGCGCCGCGAGCAGCACGACGACCAGCAGCAACGGCCCGGGCAGGGCGAGTCGCAGGCCGACCCAGGCACCGGCCAGCGCCCCGATCAGCACCTGGCCCTCCTGGCCGATGTTGAAGAAGCCGGACCGGGCGCTGACGCAGGCACCGACCGCGACCAGCAGCAGCGGTGCGACGTAGAGCAGCGAGTTGCTCCAGGCTCGCGGGCTGGCCATGCTGCCCTGGTAGAGCGCCTGCACCGAGGCGCTCGGCGAGCCGCCGGTGACCGCGATCAGCAACGCGGACAGACCGAGGGCGACGGCGACCGTCACCACGGTCGCCGCGGTGACCTGCCGGCCGCCGGGGCCGGGGGTGAGCCGGGCCAGCAGCCGCCGGCCGGCCGGGTCCGCACCGGTCAACGTGGCCATCAGTGGCTCACCCCGCCGACCAGCATGCCGAGGCGTTCCGCGGTGGCCTCGGCGGGATCGAGCACGCCGACGATCCGACCCGAGGAGATCACCGCCACCCGGTCGGACAGGGCCATCACCTCTTCGAGTTCGGTGGAGATCAGCAAAACCGCCACCCCTTCCGCGGCGGCCTGCCGCAGCCGCACGTACATGTCTTCGATCGCGCCGACGTCCAGCCCGTGGGTGGGCTGGGCGGCGATCAGCACCCTCGGTCCGGCGGACAACTCCCGGGCCAGCACCACCCGCTGCTGGTTGCCGCCGGACAGGCTGCGCACCGGGGTGTCCGGGGACGGGGCGATGATGTTGAACTCGGTCATCCGCTGCCGGGCGATCTGCTGGATCCGTCGCCGGCTGAGCACCCCGCCGGCGCCGGAGACCGCGGCCAGCGACTTCATCACCAGGTTCTCGGCGATCGTCATGTCCAGCACCACGCCGGACCGGTGCCGGTCCTCGGGCACGATGCCGAGTCCGGCGGTGTGCAGCGCGCCGGCCCGGTCGAGGTCGACCGGCTCGCCACCGATCTCGACCGTGCCGGAGTCGGGCACCAGCAGCCCGGAAAGCAGATCACCGAGGGTGGCCTGGCCATTGCCTTCGACGCCGTACAGGCCGACGATTTCCCCCGGTGCGACGTCGAGGTTGAGGGCGTCGAGAATCCGCAGCTCACCGAGGAGCACGGTGACGTCGCGCAGCCGCAACGCCGGCGGGGAGCCGGCGGCCGGCTGGCCGCTGGCAGACGGCTGGTCGCCTGCTGGCTGGTCGCCGGAACGATCGACCGGCAGCATGCCCAGCGCGGCGCTCTCCGCCCGCAGCGACACCTCCCGACCGACCATCTGCCGGGCCAGCAGCTGCGGGGTGGTCTGCGCGGTCGGCCCGTGGAAGACCACCGCGCCCCGGCGCAGCACGGTGACCCGGTCGGTGGCCGCGATGATCTCGGCCAGCTTGTGGCTGATCAGGATGACCGCCCGGTTCTCCGCCTGCACCACCCGGCGCAGCACGGTGAACAGTTCGGCCGACTCGGCCTGGGTGAGCACCGACGTCGGTTCATCGAGGATCAGCACCGACGGGTCGCGGCGCAGACACTTGATCAGCTCGACCCGCTGCCGTTCCCCGGCGGAGAGCCGGTCCACCCGGGCCATCGGGTCGATCGGCAGGCCGTACCGCTGGGCGACCTGCTCGACCTGGGCGCAGGCCGCGCCCTTGTCGACCCGGCCGCTGTCGCCCATGATCACGTTTTCCCAGACGGTGAGTGGGTCGATCAGGCTGAAGTGCTGGTGCACCATGCCCAGCCCCAGATCGGCCGCCCGCTGCGGGGTGTCGATCTCGACCGGCTCGCCGTCGCGCAGGATGCTGCCGGCGTCCCGGTGCACCAGCCCGAGCAGGATCTTCATCAGGGTCGACTTGCCGGCCCCGTTCTCGCCGAGGAGGCCGTGGATCTCGCCGGGTCTGACAGCGAGCCCCACGGCGTCGCAGGCGACGACCGGACCGTAGCGCTTGCTCACTCCGCGCAGGGTGAGCGCCGGCGCCGTGTGGCCGTCGGTGTGCACAGTCCGTTCCACCTCGATAGTCGGGTCAGCAAGTGGTTTCCGATGTGCGGTCGGTGGCGGGTCAGCCGCCGAGCCGCTCCACCTCGGCGGCGGTGTCGATGTTGCCCTCGGCCACGTCGGTGACGAAAGCCTCCATCCGCTCGGTCTGCTCCGCCGTCGGGTCGCAGATCTTGATCGCCGGGTACGGGTCGATACCGATCTGCCACACCTTGGTGGTGCCCATCTCCAGCTCGCCCTCGGCGAACAGGGTCAGCGCGGCGGCGAAGTAGGCACCCGGGTCGAAGATGACCGAGATGTCGAACTCCGGCTCGGTCGAGTCGCACCGGTCGGTGCCCGGGGTCAGGGTGATCGCGCCGCCCTCGTTGGCCAGTTCGGTTGCGGCGTCGGTGGCCCCACCGAGGTACGGGTAGACCACACTGACGCCCTGGTCGATCTGCGCCTGCACGGCCTCCCGGGCCTTTGCGGAGTCGTTGAAGTCACCGGTATAGGTGATCACCAGCTCGGCCTCGGGGACCACCATCCGGATCCCGGCCTTGAAAGCCCGGGCGGCGTTGATCGCGAAGTCGACCTCCATGCCGGTGACGAAGCCGGCCTTGGTGTCACCGTTCTCCTCCATCAGCAGACCGGTGGCGTATCCGGCGGCGAGCATGCTCTGGTTCGGGTCGTCGCTGGAAATGACGATCTCCGGGGTCTGCGGGATGTTCTCCGACGACGGCACGTACCAGGCAACGTTCTCGCAGGCCGGCTCCTCGGAGGCGGGGATGGCGTCCTTGAGCTCGGAAGCGCCCAGCGCCACCATGTCGACGCCCTGCTGGCACAGCGCCCGGGCCGAGCTGAGCGCCTCGGTCGGCGGCACCGAACCCCGCTTGATGACCTCCCAGCCCTGCTCGTTGGCGAACCGCTCGGCTTCGGCGACAAAGCTCTCGTAGTAGCCGTTGTCGTTGATGTCACCGGGGCTGAGCACCCCGATCAGCACCTTGCCGTCGCCGTTGACGTCCGGCTGGCCGGCGATGACGGTGCCGCCGCCCTCGGAGCCGGCGGGGTCCGGCGCGGTGGCGTCGTTGTCGGCGCAGCCGACCAGGGCGAGGCTGACGGCGCCGGCGAGCAGCGCCGCCGCACCCTTTCCGATCCTTATTGTCACAGCTGTTCCTTTCACCTTGGGGGCGTCGCGCCGGCCGGTCCGGTCCGGTGCGCGCGGTACTCGGTCGCCGGCACGACAGGCCAGCGATGCGGGATGTCGATGCCGGCCCGGCGGAGCAGGTCCGCGCCGCGCGCCGCGACCTCGGCCCGCAGGGCGTCGACGTCGACGGTGGTGATCCGTCGGTCCCGGACCACCGGCCGGCCGTCGACCAGTACGTCCCGCACGGTGTGGCTGGCCGCGCCCCAGACGAGCTGGGTGGCCAGGTCCCCGCGCGGGGTCCACGCGATGGTGCGGGTGTCCAGTACGACCAGGTCGGCGGCCTTGCCGACCTCGATCGAACCGGTCAGCCGCCCCAGCCCGACGGCGTCGGCGCCGTCGACGGTGGCCAGGGCGAAGATCTCGTCGGCGGGCAGCGGCTCGGCCGCGCCACGGTCGCGGTCCAGCCCGGCGAAGAGCCGGGCCGCCCGCCACACGTCCGGGGTGTCGCCGGCATTGTGCGAGTCGCAGCCCAACGCCAGCCGGCCACCGGCCCGCCGCAGCTCGGTGTGCCGGCCCGCCCGGGTGAAGCCCTGTCCGAGCCGCAGGTAGGCGCCGGGGCAGGAGGCGACAGAGGCACCGCTGCCGGCGAGCGCGTCGAGCTCGTCGTCATCGAGCCAGACGGCGTGCCCGAGCAGCAGGCGGGGGCCGAGCACACCGAGGTCACGCAGGTGCAACACGGGCCGGGGGCGGCCGGCGACGGCGTACCCGGCCGGGTCCTCGGCGCTGGGCGACAGGTGCCAGGTCATCGGCACGTCGAGTCGCTCGGCCAGCTCGGCGGCGCCGGTGAACAGCTCGTCGCTGACCAGATCGTGGCCGACCAGGGTGACCCAGCCGGTGACCAGCCGGTCGCCGGCCAGCGCGGTGACCGTCTCAGCCTGGGCGGCGAGGGTCTCGCCGGCCGGCATCGAGTACGGGGCATCGGCGGTGTCCCAGCCCCAGCGGCCGACCCGGCCCCGGATGCCGGCGGCGCGCAGCCCGGCAGCGACCCGCAGCGGATGCGCCACGGTGCCCGGTTCGAGCAGGGTGGTGACGCCGTAGCTGAGCGCCTCGACGGCGGTGAGGGTGGCCGAAAGTTCGTCGTCGTCGCCGGTGACGGCGGCGTGCAGCGGCACGATCCAGTCGAAGATCGCCTGCTGGGCGGGGACGTCGTCGGGGATGCTGCTGCGGATCAGCGGGTCGGCGGTGGTGTGCTGGTGGGCGTTGACCAGGCCGGGGACGACCAGGCAGCCGGCCGCGTCGAGCTCCGGGGTGTGCGGGTACGCGACCCGCAGCGCACCGGTCGGGCCGATGTCGGCGATCCGGCCGTCGACCACCGCGATCGCACCGCCGGTGACCACCTCCCGGCCGGGGGCCATGGTGACGATGTCGGCGTCGACGACCAGCAGGTCGGCGCGGGCGGTGCCGGGTCCGGAGTCGGCGGTCGGGGCCGCGAGCGTGGTCATGGCCGGATCAGGATCTTGCCGACGAGGTCACCGGACTCCAGCCGGGCGTACGCCGCAGGCAGGTCGGCGAGCGGATATTCGGCTCCTCGGACCGCCCGCAGCCCGCCAGCGAAGTACGCATCGAGCATGGCGGCGAAGTCGGCCGGGGCGTACGCGCCGGCGCCGAGCAGGCGCAGACCCTGGTGGTACACCTGGGCCAGCGACAGACTGACCTGGTCGCCGCTGGTGTTGCCGAGCAGCACCAGCCGGCCGCCGGTGCGCAGGCTGGCCAGGGAGCTGTGCCAGGTGGCCGCACCGACGTGGTCCAGCACCAGGTCGGCGCCGTGCCCGCCGGTGTGCTCCCGGACCCCGGCGGCGGTCCGGTCGTCCAGGTCGAGCGCCACGTCGGCGCCGAGGGAGACGGCTGCGGCCCGTTTGGCTTCGCTGCGGGCCACCGCGATCACCCAGGCGCCGCGGGCGCGGGCGAGCTGGATGGCGGCGATGCTGACCGCGCTGGTGGCTGCCTGGATCACCACGGATTCGCCGGGGTGCAGGGTGCCGACCCGGTGCAGGGCGTGCCAGGCGACGCTCCAGGCGGTGGGCAGTGCGGCGACGTCGGCGAGGTCGACGTGGTCGGGGACCCGGTGGGCCACGGCGGCCGGTACGGCGACGTACTCGGCGAAGCCGCCGGGTCGGTTGCCGCCGACGACGCGCAGCGTTCGGCAGTAGCCGGGGTTGCCGCCGACGCAGGCGGCGCAGTGCCCGCAGCCGATGGTGGGGTCGAGCACGACCCGGTCGCCGGTGCGCAGCGTGCCGACCTCGGCACCGGTGGCGACCACCTGCCCGGCGACGTCCATGCCGGCGACGTGCGGCAGCGTGAAGCCGGGGAGCAGGCCGGGCCCGCGCAGCTGGAGCAGGTCGAGACGGTTCAGCGCGGCGGCGGTGACGCCGACGACGACGTCGGCCGGGCCGGGCTCGGGGTCCGGCAGGGCGCGCGGCCGTACGACTTCGGGGCCACCGAAGTCGGTCTGAACCATCGCCCGCACCCTTACCTCCACCGGTCTACCAAACAATATGCCGTCTTGCATTGTGATCCGTGCTGCTTAGCGACGTACTCTGCCTGCGCTCCGGCAACCTGTCAACGCCTCGACCGAAACTGGCTCAGCTACGTAACGTGCCCGTGATCCAGGCCGGCACAACCGGGCGGAAGTCGCCATCGACCTGCGGTTATCCGCCGTCTGCGACGACGATCAGCAGCTCCCGCGCGACCAGCGCGGTACGCAGCACCGCAGCAGTCGACGGATGCAAAGGATCCACCCCCAGTAGCCGCTTGATCAGACCCACCCGGTAGCCGACGGAGTTACGGTGCAGATGTAGTTGTTCACTCACAGCTTGCCTGCTCCCACCGGTCGCCAGCCAGTGGTCCAGGGTGCGGAGCAGGTCGTCGCGCTGCGCGATCGGCCCCAGGTGCCGGTCCACGTACCAGCGCAGCCGGTCCGGCGGCACGGCCAGCAGCAGCTGCGCCAGACCAGCCCGCTCGAACGGCAGCTCGGCCGGCTCCGCAGCCGCCGGACTGTTGCGCAGCAGCAGCCGCAGCAGCAGCCGGGCGTCCCGGAACGAGTCCGGGGTCGCGGCCGGGCCGGTCACCGACCGGCCGCCGGCCACCCGGACCTGGCCGGCACCGACGATCTGTTCCAACCGGCCGCGCAGCCGGACCACCTCCCGCTCGGCGTCACCCTGCAGCAGGGTCCAGCCCAGCCCTCCGTCGGCCAGCACCGGCCGGTCCAGCCAGGTCAACGCGGACGCCCACCGGCGCCGCTGGGTGCCGGTGTAGCCGAGCGCCACGGCCGCGTGCGGTTGGTCCAGCCGCCACCGGTACGCCGCCGCGGCCCGCACCAGGTCCGCCTGGCCGGCCGGGGACCGGTCACCGGTGCCGTCGCGCAGCGCCCGCAGCAGCCCGTCAGCGCCCACCGGCGGTGGCGGCTGCGGCGGCTCCCGACGTACCGCCTCGATGAGCAGTGCGGTGACCGCGGCCCGGGCGTAGTCGAGCTGGCCGGCCCCGACCGGCTCGGCCAGCAGCAGGGCACCGAGCCGACGGCTGCCGGACCCGACCGGCACCGACCGGCCGAGCCAGCCGTCGACGCAGCGCACCCGGTCGCCGCGTAGCTCGACCGGGTCGGCGACCGCGCTGCCGCTGGTGCTGTCGCTGGTGGCCAGCAGCTCGCCGGTCTCGGCGACCAGCCGGCAGTCCCGGCCGATGGCCTCGGCCAGCCGGGCCAGCAGCACCGGCCAGCCAGCACCGCCGAACGCGAGGTCGGTCAGCCACTGGGCGAACTGGGCCGGCGTCGGTTCGGCAGCCACGGCCAGCCGGGGCCGGACGGCCGGCACCGGACGGTCGGCCGCCCCGGTCACGTCGGCGATCGATCGAGCAGCCGGACCGCGACGGCCTTCTCCTGGGTGTACTCGCGCAGCGCCGCGTACCCGCCGCCCCGGCTGAACCCACTCTCCTTCTGCATGTTGAACGGGAACCCGATCACCCCGGCGTCGTGGAACTGGTTGACCGCCACCTGACCGCTGCGGGCCTGGCCGGCCACCCGCAACGCCCGGGACACGTCGGAGGTCCAGACGCAGATGAGCAGGCCGAAGTCGGTGCCATTCATGATCGACACCGCTTCCTCGGTGGTCCGGAAGCCCTGCACGGCCAGGACCGGGCCGAAAATCTCCTCGCGAGCCAGCCGCATCGTCTCGTCGACGCCGTCGAACACGGTCGGGGCCACGTACCAACCGTCACCGAACGCGGCCGTGGCCGGCTCCCCGCCGGTGACCAGCCGCGCCCCGGAGCCCGGCGCCTCGGCCAGGAACCCCCGGACCCGCTCGTACTGGGCCTGGCTGACCAGTGGGCCCATGTCCAGGTCCTGTTCCCACGACCCGACCCGGACCTCGGCCATCGCGGCGGCCACCCGCTCGACCACCTCCGCCCGGATCGACTCCTCGACCACCAGCCGGGAGCCGGCGTAGCAGTTCTGGCCGGCGTTCTCGGTGATCGAGGCGACGATCGCCGGTACGGCGGTGTCCAGGTCCGCGTCGGCGAAGACCACGTTCGGCGACTTGCCGCCGAGTTCGAGTTTCACCGGGACCAGGTGCTCGGCGGCGGCCCGCATCACCGCCCGGCCGGTGACGGTCGAACCGACGAAACTGATGTGGTCGACGTCCGGATGGCCGGTCAGCGCCACGCCGGCCTCCGGGCCGAGCCCGGTCACCACGTTGAGCACCCCGGGCGGCAGCCCGGCCCGCCGGGCCAGCTCGGCCAGGGCGAACGGGGCGAGCGGGGCGATCTCGGACGGCTTGAGCACCACGGTGTTGCCGGCGGCCAGCGCCGGGGCGACGTTCGCGGCGGTGAGCACGGCCGGCACGTTCCACGGGATCACCACCGCGCAGACGCCGTACGGCTCCGGGCGGGTGTAACCGAAGTAGTCAGGGGTACGGGTGGGCAGGGTGACCCCGGTCAGCTTGTCGGCCGCGCCGGCGAAGTAGTCGACGATGCCCTGCGCGATGTAGATGTTGAGCCGGCCGCCGGAGCGGGGTTTGCCCACGTCACGGGCCTCATAGACGGCAAGTTCCTCGACGTGGGCGGCGATCAGGTCGGCCCACCGGCGCAACGCCGCGCCGCGTTCGCTCGGCGAGGTCGCGGCCCAGCCGGGGGCGGCCCGGCGGGCGGCGGCGACGGCACGGTCCACGTCGACGGCGCGGGCCCGGGCGACCGGCTGGATGCTCTGCCGGGTCGCCGGGTCGAGCACCGGAAGTTCGCCACCGTCGGCGGCTGCCTCCCAGGCACCGTCGATCAGCTGGCGGGCAGCGGGAATGTCCAGGTCAGCCATGGTGGAATCCTTGACCCTCCATGTTCCGCATGTCAAGATGCAGTCTCGCTTTGTGAGTACACCGGGAGGATTTGCGTGCGGGTCACGGCGGCGGTACTGGACAGCGCGGGTGGACCGTTCACCCTGCAGGAGCTCGACCTGGCCGGACCCGGCCCGGACGAGGTGCTGGTACGCGTACACAGCGTCGGTATCTGCGGCACCGACCTGGAGTTCGCCAACTTCTTCCCCACCCCGGCGGTGCTCGGCCACGAGGGTGCCGGCGTGGTCGAGCAGGTCGGCGAGCGGGTCACCGGTGTCTCGGCCGGCGACCACGTGGCGATGAGCTTCACCTCGTGCGGCACCTGCCCGCTCTGTCTGACCGGCAGCCCGGCGTACTGCCGCAGCTTCGACGCGGTCAACTTCGCCGGCCGCCGCCCGGACGGCAGCAGCGCGCTGTCGCGCGACGGCGAACCGGTCAACGGGCACTTTCTCGGCCAGTCGTCGTTCGCCAGCCACGTGGTCGCCCCGGCCCGCGCCGTGGTGCCGATCAGCAAGGAGATCGACCTGCGGCTGGTCGGGCCGTTCGGCTGCGGCTTCGGCACCGGGGCCGGCGCGGTGCTCAAGGTGCTCCGCCCGCCGGTCGGGTCGTCGATCGTCGTCTTCGGTGCCGGCTCGGTCGGCGTGGCGGCGATCCTCGCCGCCCGGATCGCCGGCTGCACCACGATCGCCGCGGTCGACGTCAACGCCGACAAGCTGGACACGGCCCGGCTGCTCGGCGCCACCCACGGCGTCGACTCGCGCACCGGGGACGCGAAGGAGCTGCTCGCCGCGATCGCCCCGCACGGATTCGACTTCGCGATCGACGCCACCGGGCGCGAGGAGGTGCTGCGGACCGCGGTCGAGTCGCTCGGCCCGCTGGGTCGGTGCGGCGTCGTCGGGGTCGGCCCCAGCGAGCGGATGAGCTTCGACTGGCGCAGCATCCTCAACGGGCGCAGCGTCACCGGGATCATCGGCGGCGCCAGCCTGCCCCAGGTGTTCCTGCCGAAGTTGCTGGACCTGCACACCGCCGGCCGCTTCCCGGTGGACCGGCTGCTCAGCTACTACCCGTTCGAGCAGATCAACGAGGCGGTGGCGGCGGTACGCTCCGGCACCGTCGGCAAGGCCGTCCTGACGCTCTGACCCGAGCGTGTCCCATTGCGAAACGTTGTCTCGCCATGTGAGTGGGATTACCCTCGGCTCCAGACACCCAGTGGCGCGGCTGGGAAACACCGCGCGGCAGTCAGCACATGTGGAGCTCGCCCGCCATGACTGAATCTCGTATCGCGGGTCCGTCCGACCCGCATTCCGCGGCACCGTTCGACCACCACTCCGCCGAGTGCAACGCCGACCCGGTCGGCTACTACCGGGCGTACCGCGACAGATGTCCGGTCGGCCGGACCGACGCGCACGGTGGCTTCGTCTACACCACCCGGTACGCCGACGTGGTCCGCGTCGCCCGCGACGACGACACCTTCTCCTCGGCCCGCGCCGCCGCCGGTGGCGACGGCACCGCCATCGTCATCCCCCGCGGGCCGGGTCTGGAGCAGTACCCGATCGAGCTGGACCCGCCGGCCGCCGGCGACTACCGCGACCTGATCAACCCGCTGCTCACCCAGGACGCGGTCGCGAAACTCGCCCCGATGATCGCCCGGCACACCACCCGGATCATCGACGACTTCGTCACCGAAGGCTCGGTCGACTTCGTCCGTGACCTGACCAACCCGCTGCCGGCCGCCGTCACCCTGGACTGGCTCGGCTTTCCCGAAGCGGAATGGCCCAAGCTGGCCAAGCCGATCCACGACATCTTCGCCGCCCTGCCCGGCAGCGAACGCGCCATCCGGGGCGGCCAGGGCCTGGCGTACATGGACGAACGGATCCGGGAACTCATCCACGCCCGGCGCGCCGAACCGGCCGACGACGCGGTCAGCTACCTGGTCGCCCAGCGCCGACCCGACGGCGAACTGTTCGGCGTCGACGAACTGGTCTCCGTCATCGGCCTGCTGATCGCCGGCGGGGTCGACACCACCACCTCGCTGACCGGCTCCACCCTGGTGCACCTGAGTCGCCACCCGGAACAGCGGCAACGGCTGATCGACTCACCCGACCTGCTCGACGGCGCCACCGAGGAGTTCCTGCGGGTCTTCGCGCCGTCCCAGTCGATGGCCCGTACCGCCCGCGCCGACGCCGAGGTCGGCGGCTGCCCGGTCAGCGCCGGCGAACGGATCCTGATCCCCTGGGTCGCCGCCAACCACGACCCGGCGGTCTTCCCCGAGCCGGAGCAGGTCCGGCTGGACCGCGACGCCACCCGGCACCTCAGTTTCGGCATCGGCAGCCACCGGTGCGCCGGCGCCCACCTGGCCCGGCTGATGTTCCGCGAAATGATCACCCAGGTGCTGACCCGGCTGCCGGACTACCGGGTCGTCGAAGACGGCCTCGTCGGCTACCCCACCAAGGGGAACCAGACCGGTTGGGACGCCATCCCGGCCGTGTTCACCTCCGGCCGCCGCGCCGCCGACGCGGCGGCCGGAGGTGCCCCGGCGCTCACCCGCCCCGGCGGCGACCGGGAACTGGTCGTCGGGGCGGTCACCCGGGCCGCCGACGAGGTGCTGGAGGTACGGCTGACCGCCGCCGACGGCGCACCGCTGCCGGCCTGGGCACCCGGCGCCCACCTGGAGGTGCGGCTGCCGTCCGGCCGGGTCCGGCAGTACTCGCTCTGCGGCGATCCCGCCGACACCAGCGGCTACCGGCTCGGCGTGCTGCGGGAGGCCGCCGGGCGCGGCGGCTCTGTCGAGCTGCACACCGTCGCCGCCGCCGGCGCGACCCTGACGGTACGCGGCCCGCGTAACCACTTCCCGCTGGTCGACGCCGACGAGTACCTCTTCCTGGCCGGCGGGATCGGGATCACCCCGATCCTCGCCATGGTCCGCGAAGCCGTCCGGCGCGGTACGCCGTACCGGGTCGTCTACGGCGGCCGCAGCCGGGCCTCGATGGCCTTCGCCGACGAACTGGGCGCCCTCGCCGGCGACCGGGCCGCGCTGCTACCGCAGGACGAGGCCGGGCTGCCCGACCTGGCCGGGCTGATCGGTGGCGTCGGCGACGGCACCGCCGTCTACTGCTGCGGACCCGGCGCGATGATCAACGCGGTGGAGCGGGTGTGTGCCGACGCCGGACGCACCGGGCAGCTGCACGTGGAGCGCTTCGCCGCTGGCGACGACCTGGAGGTGGCGTTCGACCCGGCGGCCAACACCGAGTTCGACGTCCAGTTGGCCCGCACCGGGGTCACCCTGCGGGTGCCGAAGGACAAGCGGATGATCGAGGTGCTGCGCGAGGCCGTACCCGGCCTGACCTACGACTGCGAGAAGGGCTACTGCGGGGCCTGCGAGACCCGGGTGCTGGCCGGCACGCCGGAGCACCGCGACTCGCTGCTCACCGCCGACGAACGGGCCGCCGGGCGCAGCATGATGATCTGCGTCGGCCGGTGCAGCTCCGACCGCCTGGTGCTCGACCTCTGACCGCAGTGGTACGACGAAGGGCGGGAACGGTTGAACGGTCCCGCCCCTCTGCCATTTCACCGGCGCCGGTCAGTGGAATGTGGGCGGCCCGCTGCGCTACGACTTTGGAGCGCGGCGGGCCGTCCACGTACCGGGAGTGGTCAGTTACCCCACTCAATGTTCACCTCGGCCGCCTCGGCGATCTGGAACCGGCCGCCCGGGACCACGTCCGCCGCGCCCCGGTCGCTGACGACGTTCTTGCCGAAGCCGTCCACCAGGGGGCGGCCGACGTCGCGCTTGAGCCACAGCCGCAGCAGGTGACGGCGACGCTCCGGCTCGGGGTAGTCGACGTAGCCGGTCCGCGAGTGCAGGGCGGCGTAGTTCAGCAGCCACTGCACGTCGCCGGGCTGGAAGTTCATGTCCAGCGCCAGGCCCGGCTCCTGGGAGATCTCGTCGTAGAGGTGCAGCAGCTCGATCTGCGCCTCGGTGAGTCGGGGCACCTCGGGGTAGTCCTGCGCCGAGAAGATCATCGAGCTGCCGGCGTAGGTGCTGAAGATGCCGTCGACGTAGCTGCAGATCGGCGACAGGTAGGTCTTCGCCGGGGCGTCGTGGTCCTGCTTGTACCAGTCCCAGTGCCACGGCTCGAACAGCAGCGGCGCCAGGTCCGGCCGGCGGCGCAGGATCTCGTTGTAGATGGTGGTACCGCTGACCAGGCTGCTCGCCCCGCCCTCCTTCGCCGCGCGCAGGCACATCAGCGCGACGACGTCGGAGCTGTCGGAGTGGAACGGCAGCCGGTCACGCACCCGCGACGGCAGCGCCGACGGGTCGTCGAGGGTCTTGTTGGAGGTGGCGATGACGTGGTCGAGCACGTCACCCATCTGGTTCTGCCCCATCGGTACGCCGAGGTGCAGCCCCATCAGGAAGAAGATCGCTCCGGCGAGGGTGTCGCCGTACTCCTCGGTGCGCAGCCCGCGGACCAAGATGAAGCCGCGGCCGGAGTCCATCTGCTGGGCACATTCGGCGTTGAGGCCGGCGCAGACCGGCAGCGGGTAGTCGGCAGCGGTGACCGTACGCAGGTCGGGGTCGTCGGCGACGAACTTGCGCCCGACGGTCTCCAACTCGGTCCGCTCGGCGTCGCTGAGGTGGTAGATCCATTCGGTGGACTTGCTCAGCTCGTCGCCGCGCCAGGCGGACGGGCCGGAGATCGGGGCCAGGTCGATTGCGGTCGTCATGATGATGCGCTCCGAGGGTCGTCGGTTCTGATGGATGAGTCGGCCGGTGTCCCGGATGCGACGCGCGGTGGCGTGCGCGGACCGGTTCGGTCAGGACAGGTGTGGCGAGCCCGCCGTGTCGCCCGGCGTGTCAGGTGCCGGGGTGCGACAGACGGGCGTACTCGACAATCAGAACGGGGTCTGCGGATCCCCGGCGGCGGTCCCGGGGCGCATGCCCTCACGCGGCGGGTGGACCCGCAGCGGCTCCTCGTAACCGCGCACCAGCAATCCAGCACCTTGCGGAACTCGGATCATGGCGTTCTCCTGCGGCTGGGTGGTCGTGTCCGCCAGCCTAGGCCAGCACAAGTCGACCGTCAACAGAGACGCCGTCTCGCAATACGATCATTCCCGGGGCTCTCGGTAGGGGTACCGACTAACGGAGCGCTCGGTCGAGCAGGTTGGCAAGCGTGTCGGCGGCCCCGGCCGCGTCGAAGCCGGGGTCGGCGAGGCGCTGCGCCACGATCGCGTCGATCGCCCCGTTGACGATGACGGCCGTACCACGGGAATCGACGTCGGCGCGGTAGTCGCCGGCCGCCGTCGCCGCGTCGATCAACCCCGCGACCGCCGCCCGGCGACCCTCGTCGTCCGGGCTGTCGGTGATCCCGGCGTCGGCGGTGATCGCCTCGATGATCATGCGAGCGTGATCGGGACGGGCGTCGAGGTGGCCGACCAGCGCCCGGATGTACGCGTACAGCGCGGCGGCACCCGACTGGTCGGCGACGGCCGCGCCGACCGCAGTGGTGAGCGCGTCGATCACCGTCTGGTAGGCGGCCCGGAGCACGGCGTCCTTGGTCGGGAAGTGGTAGAGCACGGCCGCCTTGGAGACCTCGGCGGCCTCGGCGATCCGGGCCAGCGAGGCCCCTCGGTACCCGTGCTCGGCAACGAGGTCGATGGTCACCTGGACGAACTGCGCCCGCCGCGCCCGCTCGGTGATCGTCAGCGGCTTGCCTGCCAGGTCCGGGCCGGTCGATGACATGAGTCCGAGCCTACCTGTCGGGCAGAAATTCCACCGCGTGGTTAGACTTCTGACCGTACGGTAGATCGACGACAGCCGGAGCGCACGCCCGCAGAGGAGCCCAGATGCGCCGCCTACTCCCCCGCCTGCGCCGCCGACGCTGGCTTGTCGTCGGCATCGCCGCCCTGATCGCCACCATCGCGCTACTGACCGGCTGCCTCGCTGTCCGCACCCCCACGCCGGTCGGCCACTTCACCTCGGCCGCCGCCGCAGACCGCTTTCTCGCCGCGTACGACCGGGCCATGGCGGACCTGCCGAGCGCCGACCGGACCTTGGACGTACGGACCAGCTACGGCGTGGTACGGCTCTACCACTTCGCCGGCGCCGAGCCGGACGCCGATCCGCTGCTGCTGTTGCCGGGTCGAGCCGCGGCCTCGCCGGTCTGGGCCGACAACCTGCCCGCACTGCTGCGACTGCGCAGCGTCTACACCATCGACCTGCTCGGCGAGCCGGGGATGAGCATCCAGCAGCGGCCGATCGAGACCCCCACCGACCACGCCCAGTGGCTGCACGAGGTGCTGATCGAGTTGCCGGAGCCGGCCATCCACCTGGTCGGGCTCTCGATCGGCGGTTGGACCGCGATGAACCTGGCGGTGCACCGACCGGAGAAGGTCGCCAGTGTCACCCTGCTCGACCCGGTCCTGGTCTTCGCCGACCTGTCCTGGCAGGCGATCCTCCGGTCGATCCCGGCCAGTGTCCGCTGGTTTCCCAGGTCCTGGCGGGACGACTTCGCCAGCTGGACCGCCAACGGCGCCCCGGTCGAGGACGTACCGGTGGCCCGGATGATCGAGGCCGGCATGCAGACGTACGCACTGAAGCTCTCCGCACCGCACCGGGTCACGCCTGAGGATCTGTCCGGGGTAGGGACACCGACGCTGGCGCTGCTCGCCGGCGAGTCCCGGATGCACGACACGGCCGAAGCGGCCGAGGTCGCCGAGCGGGCAGTACCCGAGGCGACGGTGATCGTCTACCCGGACGCCTCGCACGCAATCAACGGCGAGTACCCGGACCGGATCGCCGCCGACATTGCAACCTTCCTCGCAGCGTCCGGCCCTTAGCCGCCCAGGCTCGGCCCTGGAGCCACCCGCACGAAGGATTCGCGCTCACCACCAGCAAAAACGTTGATCAGATAAGTAGTGAATTCGGAAGCATTCTCACGATAGCCGCCAAGCAGCGGACGACTCTGGAAAGACACCGAAACGACCGGCTTGGATAGCCCAGTCGGAGGAGTCAGCGCTGGTCACGACATGATCATTTCTGCTGCCGTACCGCACATCAACTCAGATCGTTTCATCTGGCGTGTCAGGTAGGTTACGACGGGTAGCGCAGATGGGTGGATGCATCTAAGATGAGCCATGCCCAACCAGACGATGATCAACTCTGGGAGGTCACAATGACTGCCGCCAACCTTCCCGGGCCAACTGTCACCGAACTCAATGCCTCCGAGTGGAAGCAAGCAGTCCAGGAGGCATTGGATAAACTGCATATCACATACCAGCAACTCGCCGAGATGGCGAGGGCACGGCAGTTCGATTCACTGGAAGCACAAAAGCTGTGGATCTCCATTGGCGAATTCGACAAATAAGGCGCTCATCGAGCAGTCCCGACAGTTTGCCGAGAACCTGCGGATACTTCTCAACAACACAGTCTGCGACTCAGCGACGATCGCAGCCAGGATCGCACCCGATCAACACCATGCGATCGTCGGCACCCAACTAACCGGCATCACCGCCCAACCGGTCAGGATGAGGTCGGCCGCAGCGTCCCCCATCTGGCTCGACGTTATGTGCCGACTCAATCTCGACGAGGACGAGGGCACGTTTCTGACCGGTAAACATTCACCTCTTGTGAGGGCGCGGGGTCAGCCCTGGAGGATGTGGGCGGTCTGCGGCATCCAGGGGTTCCCTGTGACGGCGTCGCGGAGTGCGGTCATGGCGTTGACGCCGTGTTTGACCGCAGTGGATAGGTAGCTGCGGATGGTCAGCCGGTCGCGGGTGGCTTTCTCGCTGGTGAGCCGGCCGGAGATCTTCTGCTGGGTCTTGTTCGGCCGTAGGTCACGCTCGGCGAGGTTGTTCGTCGGCGGAATGGTGGTGTCGTAGCAGAACCGCAGGACGTCGTCGTGGCGGTGGTGGAGATCCTCGAGTAGGTTGCGGCCGGGCGGCTGCCTGTCGCGGGGGCCGCCGACGCGGGGGACGTCCTTACGGCCGACGATCACGCCGTCGCGGAACTCGCGGACCAGCGGGTCACGCACGGCGGGGTCGATCTCGGCCTGTCCGGCGGCGCGGGCGAGGTTCGCGGCGTGGATCAGGCCGCGTAGCGCCCGCTGGCACTGGACCGGCCAGACGTGGTCGGGGTAGGTCTCGGCCGCGTCTTCGAGATCGCGGAGCAGATGTGCGCGGCACAGTTGGTGCCGCACCCCGTCGGCGAAGTTGCCGGCCTGGTCGTAGACGGTGTACCGGTCGTGCACGGCGACCCCGGTGAACGCCGGCCCGATCCCGATGGTGCGGAACTGTTCGCCGCTGCGACGCTCAGCCAGCGCGTACAGGGTGTACCGGCCGGTCGACGCGGACCATACGTACCCGTTGCGGCCCGCGGCACCCGCCCGGATCGTGGTCTCGTCGAAATGGACCACCTCGGCCAGGGTGATCAACGCCTTGATCATCGTGACGATGTCGGTCACCGCCGCCGCGACGGCGGCGAGGACCTTGTGGACGAACCCGGCCGACACGCGGGTGCCGGCCAGATCGGCGATCAGCCGCACGCACCGCTCGACCGGCACGTGCTGCACGATCAGCAGGTACACGGCGAGAGCGCGCAGGTTCGCCCCGTACACCCGGGTGTTACCCACCCCCGCCTGCTTCGGCGGGGCGGCGACGTGCTTCCGGCCGCAGCCGCACCGGACCCGGTACTGCCGGTACTCCACCGTCGACGCGGTGACCAGCGGCACGTCGGTGACCTGACTGGCCGACACCACCCCCTCGTCGACAGCCCCCGCCAGGTCCGTCCCGCACTCGCACGGCCCGCACGGACGCTGGTCAACCACCCGGACGTCGGCCTCGTCCAACCAGGGCAGATACGATCCCGGCGCACCGGGCTGTTTACCTCGCCCCGGCTTCTTCCCGCCCGAGCGCCCACCGCCGGCGGGCTTGCTCCTACCCGACCGGCCAGGCAGATCATCGGTCGAGGGCGGCATCGAGGAGTTTCGGCTGTTCCGCGAGATCAACCGCTTGATCTGCTCCAACTCCGCACGTAGCCGTTCCACCTCGGCCGTCTGATCCGCCAACTGAGCGGCCTGATCACGGACCACCGCGATCAGCTCGTCCCGCGACAGCGCCTCCGGATCAACCACCCGGGCACAAGATCACGATCGGTCCGAGACGGCAACCACCCCCAGCTCGGCCCGGCGAGTCACGCTACCCAACAGCAAACCCGCCAGCAAGACGTGAATGTTTACGTTTCTGACCGTCCAGGCCTCGGTATGCAGCCTGCTGGTAGGCGACGAGAAAATCGAGTTGTTACACTACGACTACGAACGAAACAAGGCCCGTTACACGGAAGCACATATCCAGGTCAACGCACGCCACGAGGCATTCGAACGCCACCTTGCCGAGACCCGAAAAAAGGGGATAAACGGGCTGAACAAAATCCACCTCCCAGTTGGTGGACGCCGATTCCGCCCCGCCCTGGAAGACCTTCTTGAGTGTCTTATCGTCGAAGATCTCGTGGCACCGAAGAATGACTGGGAGACTACCCTCAACCAGAGCCGGGACCGGTACCGTCGCAAACAAGCAGCCGCCGTGGTCCGGCGCGATCCCACATGCGCTGTTGAGGAACTCGAACGACTTGGCTACCAGGTCAGCCCACCGGGCGACGCCAACCGTCGGACGCTGCTGGACCGGCTGGTGCGGCCACGACAGCGCGGCGATGTTCCCGATGGAGAGCGTCAGAAGCCCCGAAATTCCCGCCGCAGACGCTGAATGCGTTCCGGTAGCGTCCAGGAAGGTACGCCACACAATCGCCAGGGCGATGCCGTCTGCTACGAGATCGCGGTCGGCGTCGCGGCGGTGGTCGACATGGCCGTCGCCGCCGCCAGCACCACGGCGGCGTGACAGCCGCCGGGACATGGTCAGCGGCGGTCGAGGTCGGCGCGGGTCAGCAGCGACTGCAGCCGGATGCCCTCGGCCGGCGACCGCCGCGCCTTCGGCCAGCCAAGCGGCGCCGTACTCCTTCGCCGTCTTACGCACGATGGCACCTGGCAGTCCGATGTGGCGACCCACCGCGATGCCACCCATCTCCGGGCCGGCGAGTTCCTCGATCTCCGGCGGCACCAGCGCGGCCTTACCGACGGTAAGTGTGTAGACAATCGGGCACACTCGGGAAGTGCTGGTTGAGACGTTGTCGGTTCGCGAAACCCGTGAGCAACTACCCGGCGAGACGGCTGCCGAGCGTACCCGGTCGTTTATGCAGGCAGCAGCCTCGGTAAGGGCTGAAGGGTTGACGGCGAGCGCCCACGTCGAGACTGTCATGGAGCGGTGGACTGGCGGCGAGATCAGCACTGAGCAGATGCGTAATCTCGTCCGGCGGCTCTATGGCGCGGCGTGACCGTCGATTCATACCTCGGCGTACCGGACCTCGCCGGCGACCACGGTGGCCAGGACCGTGCCGGCGAGCAGCGCGTCAGGGTCCGGGGTGAGTGGGTCGACGTCGAGCAGGGTCAGGTCCGCCGGCTCGCCGACCCGCAGCACCCCGGCGCCCCAGCCGGCCCGCCGGTTGCCGGCCACCTCGGCAGCGCCGGTGGTGAACAGCGCCAGCGCCTCAGGCGCGGTGATCGCCTGGTCCGGCCCGAGCGGCTCGTCGCGGCCCCGGACCCGACGGGTACGGGCCTGCCAGATGCCGTGCAGCACCGACATCGGCGGCCCCGGCCCGTCCGAGCCGCCACCGACCGTCACCCCGGCGTCCAACCAGGACCGAAGCGGGTTCGCGGCGGCCGCGGCCGGCTCGCCGAGTCGGTCAATCAGGTTGAGCCCGAACGCCCACTGCAGCGCCGGATGCGCCGACACCGGCACGCCGAGCCGCCGGGCGGTGGCCATCGCCGCCGGCCCAGGGCCGAGGTAGGCGTGGATCAGGTGGAAGCCCAGTCCGGCGATCGGCTTGCCGGCCGCGACCTCGGCGAAGACCGACAGGGTGAGGTCGATCGCGGCGTCGCCGACGGCATGCACGCCGACGCCCCGCCCGTGCGCCGCCGCTGCCGCGCAGTGCGCCCGCACCGTGTCGGTACGCAGGCTCTGGTTGCCGTGGTAGCCGTCGGTGCCCGGCCAGGGTGACGACAGCAGCGCGGTGCCGAGCGAGCCGCCGCCGTCGAGGAACAGCTTCGTCGGCCCGGCGCGCAGCAGACCCGGCGCGGCCCGGTCAAGATCACAACCATCGAGGGTACGGCGAAGCTGCGCGTCGTCGACGTCGTCGCCGCCCAACGGCATCGCCACGGTACGCAGCCGCAGCGCACCGGCCCGGCCGGCCGCCGCGTACGCGGCCAGTTCGGCGGCCGGCACCGCCGGGTCGACGGCGGTGGTGATGCCATGGGCGAGCAGCGCCGCCTGCCCGGCGGTGATCCAGTCGATCCTCGTCTGCTGGTCCGGCTCCGGGACCACCGCACGGACCAGGGCGACCGCCGGATGTTCGACGAGCAGCCCGGTCGGGGTGCCGTCGGCGTACCGGTCGATCCGCCCGCCGGGCGGGTCCGGGGTGCCGGCGGAGATCCCGGCCAGCCGCAGCGCGGTCAGATTGGCGATGCCGTCGTGGCCCTTACGGTCCAGCAGCACCGGCCGGCCAGGAGCGGCGGCCTCCAGCTCGGCGGCGCTAGGTAGCCGGCGTTCGGCCAGGTCACCGGGGTCGAAGCCGGCGTCGGCCTCGATCCACCGGCGGGTGGGATGCCGGCGGGCGTACCCGCTGAGCCGGTCGCAGATGTCGCGGACGCTGACCGCGTCGTCCAGCCCGACCCGGGCGGCGGCCCGGCCGGCCCAGATCAGATGGACATGGCTGTCGACGAAGCCGGGCAGCACCACCGCGCCGGGCGGGGCGAGCTCCGGCGTACCGGTGGGGACGGCGGCGCGGGCGGCGCGCAGGTCGCCGACGGCGGCTATCCGCCCGGCGCGCACGGCGACCGCTTCGGCCCGCGGGCCGGCCGGGTCCATCGTCTGTACGTCGCCGACAACGAGCAGATCACCGCCGGTCACCGGGTCACCTGCCGGAAGGCGAGGGCCTCGTGCATGGTCCGGGCCGCCCGCGCCCCGGCGTGCACCGCGTCGTGCAGCCGTCCCGGGCGCAGCGCGTCGCCGCAGCGCAGCACCGGCCGACCGGCGGCCACCTCGGCGGCGGCCTCGTACAGGTCGTGGTGAGGTTCGCGACCGACCGCCGCGACGATCAGCCCGGCCCGCAGTACCGTTCCGTCCACCTGCACCTCCTGGTCGTTGGTGACCCTGGCCCGGTGGCCGAGCACGGTCCGCGCCCCGACCGAGGCGAGCAGGTCGGTCCAGGTCGGTGGGTCGTCGGGGGGTTCGTCGTCGAGCACCTGGGTGGTGTCGCCGAGTAGCGTGACGTCGGCACCGCGCCGGGCCAGCGCGGCGGCAGTGCTGGTGCCGGTCCGGCCGGCGCCGATCACCAGCACCGGACCGTCGGCGGGCAGCGGCACCAGCCCGCGCAGCACGTCGAGGGCGGGCACCGCGCCGGACAGCGACCGCGCCACGCCGCCGGTGGCGACCAGCAGCCCGGCCCACTCTCCACCGAGGTCCGCCGGGTGCAGCGGGGCGTCGACCACCTCGACGGCGCTGGCCGCGAGCCGGTCGGTCAACCAGCGCAGGTACGGGGCGAAGCTGTCGTGCACCCCGCTGTCCACCGCGTCCCGCAGGGCACCGCCGGGCCGGCCACCGGTGTACAGCCGGACCCGGTGTCCGTGCTCGGTGAGCCGGTGTGCGGCTTCCAGACCGGCCGGACCGGCCCCGGCGACGAGCACTGGGGCGTCCGACGGCACCAGGTGAGGCGACCGGTTGGCCGGTCGCACCGGGCCGGACGACGCTGAGGCCGGCGGCAGGCTCAGCGATGGGTTGACGGTGCAGGCGACCGGCCGGCCGATCAGGGCGGCGCGGGCGTGGCAGCCGTCGTTGCCGCGTACGCAGGGGCGGATCCGCTTGGCGGCACCGGCGAGCGCCTTCTCCGCCCAGTCCGGGTCGGCGAGGAAGGCCCGGCCGAGCGCGACCAGGTCGGCGGTGCCGTCGCGCAGCAGCCCGGCCGCCTGTGCCGGTTCGGTGATCCCGCCGCAGGCGATGGTGGGCAGCCCGGCGGCCCGCAGGGTCCGGGCCGATCGCCAGGCGGCCCCGGGTGGCACGGCGGCCGGCGGCACCTGGCGTACCCGCGTGGCGTGGTTGCCGGACGACACGTGTACCGCGTCGACCTGGCCGGTGGCGGCCAGGGCCGAGACCAGCCCGGTGGTCTCGGCCAGATCCTGCCCACCAGGTTCGTGGTCGCGGTCGGACAGCCGTACGGTGAGCGCCACCTCGGCCGGCAGCGCGGCCCGGCAGCGGGCGACGACCTCCAGCAGGACACGACGTCGCCGGGCCGGATCGCCGCCGTAGTCGTCGTCGCGCCGGTTGGTGTGTGGGGAGAGGAACCCGGCGAGCAGGTAGCCGTTGGACGCCTGGATCTCTACCACCTGGAAGCCGGCCTGGGCCGCGCGGCCTGCCGCCCGGCCGAAGCCGTCGACGACCGCGGCGATCTCGTCGACGGTGATGGCGCGGGGCCGCAGCCCGAGTCGGCGTTCGATGGCGGGCCAGGGCACCGCCGACGCGGCGAGCGCCTCCCCCGGCAGGGTGCGTTGTCGTCCGGCGTGGGCGATCTGCAGCCCGGCGACGCGACCGTCGGCCCGGATCCGCTCGGCGACCGGGGCCAACGCGGCGGCGTGGTCGTCGCTGGCGATGCTGAGATGGCCGGGGAAGCCGAGGGCGGCGCCGTCATCGATCGCGGTGAACTCGACGATGGTCAACGCGCTCCCCCGGCCGACCCGCGCATAGTGGTCCCGGTGCCACGGCCGGGCGTACCCGCCCGTGTCGGCCGCACCGGTCGAGGTGGGTGCCTTGACGATCCGGGACCGCAGCGTGACCGGCCCGAGCCGGTACGGGTCGGCGAGCAGCGTGGCCGCTTCGGCGGAGTCCATCAACGGCCCCGCAGCACCCGGGCGGCGCCGTCGGCGCGGGGGTCGCTGGCCGCGTCGAGGCCGGCCGGGGTGAGCCGGGACAGTTGGACGTGCCCGGCGTCGTCGTGACGCCGCGGCAGCTGCACCACCCGCAGGCCGAGGTCGGTGGCGGCGGCCCGCAGCGCGTCGGTGGCCGGGGTGTCGGGTTCGAGTAGCAGGCTGGGCCGGTCCTGGCCGACGTCGCGGGCGCCGATCACCCAGCGGGGGCGGGCCAGCAGGTTGGCCGGGTCGGCGGTGGTCAGCGCGTCGGCGGCGACCTGGGCCAGGATCCACGGCTGGGCCCGGCCGCCCTGGCAGCCGAGCGCGACGACCCGGTCCGGGCCGGTGGCTATCGCCGGGCAGAGGGTGTGCGGTGGGCGGGCACCGGGGCGCAGCCGGCCGGGGTGGGTCGGGTCGAGGCTGAACACCGATCCCCGGTTGTGCAGCACCAGGCCGGTGCCGGGTTCGCAGATGCCGGCACCGAAGGTCTGGAAGACGCTCTGGATCAGGGTGACGGCGGTGCCGTCGTTGCCGACGGCGGTGACCGCGACGGTGTCGCCGGCCGGTTTCGGGCCGGCCGGCGGCGCCGGCCCGGTCGGTGGGTCGGTGCGAAGCAGCAGCCCGTCGAGGTCGACCGGGCCGACCCGGGGGTCACCGAGGAGGGTGTCGCGGCGCTGTTCGGCGGTCCGGGCGGTGGCCAACGCGGCGTTGGCGTTGGCGTTGGCGTTGGCGGCGAGCATGGCCAGCAGGGTGGCGCCCTGGCTGGGTGGCGGCGCGACGGACCAGGTCACCTGGGAGCCGGCGGCGGCGTACCGCAGTGGATCGGTCAGCTCGGCGGCGTGCCCGGCGAGGTCGGCGGTGGTCAGCGGGCTGCCCAGCGCGGCCAGTCCGGCGGCCAGCGCCTCGGCGAGTTCGCCCTGGTAGTAGTCGCGCCAGTCGGCGCCGATGGTGCCGAGGGTGCGGGCCAGCGCCGGCTGGCGCAGCACCGCTCCGGGCGGCAGCGGCGTACCGTCGCCGTCGCCGTCGAGCAGCAACGCGGCCAGGCCGGGATCGGCGCGTACCACGTCGAGCCGGCGCAGGATCGCCGCAGCCAGGCCGGGGCTGACCGGTACGCCGCCGGCGGCCAACTCGACGGCGGGTGCCAGCACCCGGGCCAGCGGCAGCCGGCCGCCGAGTCCGGCGAGCGCGGCCCAGCCGGCGACGACACCGGGCACGGTGACGGTCAGCGGTCCGCCGGGCGGCATCCGGTCGGCGGCTGCGCGCAGCGCCGCGACGTCCACGCCGCCGGCGGCGGCGCCGACCGACAACACCGCGCGTACCTCGTCGTCGGGGGTGCGGACCAGAGCGATCAGATCACCGCCGGCCGAGCACTGGTGCGGGTAGGCGACGGTGAGCGCGGCGGCGGCGGCGAGGGCGGCGTCAACGACGCCACCGCCGGCCGCTACCACGTCGGCGGCGGCGTCCAACGCGGCCGGATGTGGTGCGGCGAGCGCGATCTCGATCGACATGCGGATCAGTCTCGCCGGGTCAGTCGCGCTGGACCAGGATGGTACGGGCGAACGCCCCGTCTGCGCCGACCAGTTTCGTCGGCAGGCAGACCAGTTCGTACTCTCCCGGCGGCACGGCGTCCAGGTCGGCGTTCTCCAGGATGATCACGCCGGAGCCGAGCAGGGCGTGGTGGGCGTCCCAGGTGTCGGTGCGCCGGTGGCTCTCGATGGTCAGGTAGTCGATGCCGATCAGCGCGACCCGCTGGTCGATCAGCCAGCGGGCGGCCTCCGGGGAGAGTCCGACCCAGGATTCGGCGCGTTCGGTCTCACGCAGCGGGCCGGCCGAGTTGCTGGTCTTCAGCAGCACCCGGGTGGCACCGGCGACGCCGGCAGCGACCAGGTCAGCGACGGTCACGTCCCCGTCGACGGCGGTCAGGTCGGCGACCACGGCCGGGCCGACCAAGGTCTCCAGGGCGACCTCATCGATCGGGGTGGCACCGTCGACAAAGTGCGCCGGTGCGTCGACATGGGTGCCAGTGTGTGCGCCGAGCCGCCACCGGGTGACGTTGGAGGCGTCGCCGTTGGCCAGCGACTCGACGATCTCCACCTCAGGTTTGCGGCCCCAGTGCAGCATCTTCGGATGGATCGGCAGGGTGATGTCGTAGATCTTCACGCGGGTCCTCCGGGCGGGGCGTGGCGGGACGGTCAGGGCCGGTGAGTGGGGTCAGGCCAGGGTTCGCGCACGGCGGCGGCGACGGCCCGGGAGGTGGTGGCCACACAGCGGTCGTACTCGGCCCGGCCGTGCTCGGCGGTGGCGTCGGCGACGTCGCGACCCCACACGCCGGTGTCGCTGACCTGGTCCATTCGGTAGTCCCAGAACGAGTCGACGTCGCGGTGCGAGGTGGCCTTGTCCATCCGGACCAGGTCCGGATACAGGTGCAGCATCACCGAGGTCTCGAAGTAGTTGGCGTGCATCAGCCCGCGCCCGTGGTAGACGTGGCCATCGACCTCCGGTCCGGGGTACATGGTCACGTAGGCCAACGCCCGTACCCGTGAGTCGCGGTGGCGGACCCGTAGCTTCTCGGCGGAGACGTCGAGCGAGCCGTTGTTCCAGATATGCCCGTTGAGGAGGATGAATTGCCGTACGCCGCTGGCGTGCAGCGAGTCGATGACGTCCTCGACGACGGCGATCAGGGTCTCCGGGCGCAGCGCGATGGTGCCGGCAAAGTCGCCGTGTGAGGCGGAGACGCCGAACCCGATGGGGGGCACCACCGGCACGCCGGTGAGCGCGGAGACGTCGCGGGCGACCGCGTCGCAGATCAGCGTGTCGACAGCGAGCGGCAGGTGCGGGCCGTGCTGTTCGGTGGCACCGACCGGGATGATCACCGAGTCGACAGCGGTTGCCGTCTGCCCGGCCTCCGGCCAGGTCAGGTCGGCCCAGGCGACCGGGGTGCCGGGGCCGCCGAGCTCGGCGGCGAGCGCCGCCCGGTCAAGGTCGGTGCGGGACGGTTCAGACACGGTGTTCCTCTCTCGGTACGTGGACGGAGTCGGGCACGGCGCGGTACGTGTACGGGGCCGGGTCACCAGGCCCGGCGGGTCTTCTCCGGTAGCAGGTCGATGGCCTCCGTCGCGGTGACGGCGCCGTCGACGGTGGTGATCCAGACCCGGGCCTGCGGGCTGTAGTCGCTGATCAGCTCGCGGCACACCCCGCACGGGGCGATGACCCGGAACCGGCCGGCCGGCTTGATCTGCACCGAGACAACGCTGTCGACGGTGAGCGGCGTCCCGGCGGGCAACGCGGCGCGGGCCACGCCGAGGGCGACACCTTCGGCACAGATCGAGCTGCGCCGGCAGGACCCTTCCAGGTGCACGCCGGTGTGGATGGTGCCGTCCGGGGTGCGCAGCGCGGTGGCGACCTCGTGCCGGCCGGTGACCCAGACCTTCGCCAGCAGCCGCTGGGCGACGTCGAGCAGCTCGACCTCGCCCGGGGTCATCCCGTCCGGTGCCGGCACCGGCGCGACATCCTCGGCGGTCATGCGGCGATCCCGAGCAGCCTGGCCATGTTGCCGCCCTCGACGAGCGCCCGGTCCGCGGCCTCCGGGATCGCCTTGGCAATCTTCATCCGTTCCAGGTCGAAGTCGGAGCCGGGCCACTCGCTGCCCAGCAGGATCTGCCCCGGACCGAGCCGGGCGTACGCCCGCTTGACGTCACTGATCAGGGTGGCTGAGGTCTCCAGGTAGATGTGCGGGTTCCGTTCGGCGACGATGATCGCCTCGGGAACGTTCCAGACCGCTCCCATGTGGGCGATGATCGTCGGCACCTGCGGGTGGCCCTTGGCGATCTCCTCGATCGCCAGCGGCGCGCAGAACGCGTCGTCGAGGGCGTTGATCAGCACCATCAGGCCGTGTTCGGCGCAGGCGGCGAAGACCGGGTCGAGCAGTCCGTGGTCGGCGACGTGGTAGCCGTGCAGGCTGGGGTGCAGTTTGAGCCCTTTGAGGCCGGCGTCGGCGATCCGGGCGATCTCGTCGAGCGCGTCGTCGTCGGCCGGGCGGACCTGCCCGAAGCCGAACAGCCGGTCCGGGTGGGCCTTGGCCAGGCCGATGATGAAGTCGTTCTCGATCCGCTGGGCCAGGGAGCAGACCATAGCCATGTCGACCCCGGCGGCGTCCATCCGGTCCAGGATCCGCCGCGGGTCGAACGGCGTGTACGGCGGCGGCGCCTGCCCCGGCCGGGCGCCGGTGAGGTAGTCGGATCGGCCCCGCACGTCCTGGGTGGTGTTGTACGCGTCGATGATCACTGTGCTGTGCCTCCGGTGGTGACGGTCGACGGTGCCGGGATGTCCTGCGGCACCAGGGGAAGATGGCAGCGGACCGTGCGGCCCGGTTGGATCGATCGCAGTGCCGGCGCCTCGGTGCGGCAGCGTTCGACGGCGTACCGGCACCGGGTGTGGAACAGGCATCCGGCCGGTGGGTGGGCGGGGTCGGGCAACTCGCCGGCGAGCACGATCCGTTCCCGGTCGGACTCCCGGTCCAGGGTGGGTACGGCGGAGAGCAGTGCCTCGCTGTAGGGGTGTGCCGGCACGTCGAAGAAGGTGTCCCGGTCGGCGACCTCGATGATCTGGCCGAGGTACATGACGGCGATCCGGTCGGCGATGTGCCGCACCACGCCCAGGTCGTGCGAGATGAACAACATGGTCAGGCCGCGCTCCCGGGTCAGGTCGGCGAGCAGGTTCACCACCTGGGCCTGGATGGAGACGTCGAGGGCGGAGACCGGCTCGTCGGCGACGATGAACCGGGGTGACGGGGCGAGCGCCCGGGCGATGCCGATGCGTTGCCGCTGGCCGCCGGAGAACTCGTGCGGCCGGCGTCGGCCGGCGTCGCGGCCGAGCCCGACGAGGTCGAGCAGTTCGTCGACGGCCCGGCCGGCGTCGGCCCGGCTGACCCCCCGACCGCGCAGCAGCGGCTCGGCGACGCTGTCGGCGATCCGCCGCCGCGGGTTGAGTGAGCTGAACGGGTCCTGGAAGACCATCTGCAGGTCGGCGCGGATCTGTCGGAAGACGGTGCCGCGCAGTCCGGTGATCTCCCGGCCGAGCAGTCGGATGCTGCCGGCGGTGGGTTCGGTGATCCGCAGGATGGCCCGACCGAGGGTGGACTTGCCGCAGCCGGACTCGCCGACCAGCCCGAGGGTCTCGCCCTCGCGGATCTCCAGGTCGACGTCGCGCACGGCGCGGACCGGATCACCGCCGCGCCCCGGGTACTCCACCCGCAGTCCGGTCAGCTCGATCAGTGGCACGCTGGTCACGGTCGACCTCCGACCGCTGCCGGAGTGCGGGCGGCGTGCCGGGCCGACGCGTCGAGCAGGCAGGCGTCAACGTGGCCGGGTTCGCCGTGCCGGTGAGTCAACTCGGGCGGCGCGCTGTCGCAGTCGCCGTGGGCGAACGCGCAGCGTGGGGCGAAGCCGCAGCCGGGTGGTCGGTCGACGCCGGTGAGCGGACTGCCGGGGATCGCCGGCAGCGGGTCGGCGACCGGCCCGTCGACCCGGGGCACCGAGTCGAGCAGCCCCATCGTGTACGGGTGCTGCGGTGAGTACAGCACCTGGTCGCGGGTGCCCTGCTCGACGATGCGGCCGCCGTACATGACGGCGACCCGGTCGGCGACCTCGGCGACCACGCCGAGGTCGTGGGTGATCAGGACGATGGAGGTGCCGTGTTCGGCCTGCAGCCGGTTGAGGGTGGCCAGCACCTGGGCCTGGATGGTGACGTCCAGGGCGGTGGTGGGCTCGTCGGCGATCAGCACGGTCGGGTCGTTCGCCAGCCCGATCGCGATCATGACGCGTTGCCGCATGCCGCCGGAGAGCTGGTGCGGGTAGGCGCGGGCGTTGCGCGCCGGGTTGGCGATCCCGACGTCGGCGAGTAGCTCCTCGGCCCGCTGCCAGGCCCGCGCCCGGCTGATCCGTTGATGGGTACGGATCATCTCGGCGACCTGCGCCCCGGCCCGTTGCAACGGGTTGAGTGCGGCGAGGGCGTCCTGGAACACCACCGAGATGTCCCTGCCCCGGACCCGGCGCAGGTCGGCCTCGCTGGCGGTGGCCAGGTTCCGGCCGGCGAAGTCCACCCGGCCGCTGATGTGCGTGCCGGGTGCCCGGTTGAGTCCGACCAGGCTCATCGCCAGGGCGGACTTGCCGGAGCCGGACTCGCCGACCAGGGCGAGGATCTCACCGGGGTGCAGGTCGAGGTCGACGCCGGCGACGGCGGGCAGCCGACCGGCGGGCACGTCGAACTCGACCCGCAGCCCGCGTACGGACAGCACCGGCGCCGGCGGGCCGGCGGGGGCCGGGCCGGTCGGGGCGGAGGTCACCGGGGCGCTCCGGTGACGCTGGCGACGGCCTGCTCGACCAGGTCGGCGACGTCGCGGGGCCGGACCCGGGGGGTGAAGTGACTGCCGCCGACCTCGGAAATGGTGGCACCGGCACGGGCGGCCATGTCCCGTTGGGTGTCCGGCCGCAGTGTCCTGTCCTCGGCCGCGACCAGATACCAGGACGGCTTGTCGCGCCAGGCGGGCACCCCGGTGGGCTGCGCGAAGATGGCGTCGGCGCTGGGGCGCGAGTCGGCGTCGAAGTTGTCCCGTTCGGCTTCCGGCACGTCCCAGCCGATCTCCGCCCAGTACTCGGGGCTGTGTTCCGAGGCCCATTCGCCGTTGGGGCCACGCCGCATGTGCCGGCTGACCTCGGCCGGCGGGTAGCGGCCGATGATGTCCTGCACCGACTCGTCCTCGTCGGGGGCGAACGCGCAGACGTAGACGAGCCCGACGACCCGGATGTCGCGCCCGACGTTGGTGATCACGACGCCGCCGTAGGAGTGCCCGACCAGCAGCACCGGCCCGGCGCAGTCAGCCAGCACGGCGGTGGTGTTGGCGACGTCCTCGACGAGCGAGTTCATCGGATTGGTGACCAGGTGGACCCGGTGCCCGGCGGCGCGCAGCAACGGTGCCACGCGGGCCCAGGTGCTCGGGGTGCCGCCGGCGCCGTGCACCAGCACGATATCCATGATGGACTCATCCTTTCCGTAGGCGCGGGTCCAGGACCAGGTAGAACAGGTCGACCGCTGCGTTGACCAGCACGAACAGCAGTGCGATCGCCAGCGCGGCGCCCTGCACCACCGGGTAGTCGCGTTGCAGCACCGAGCTGACCAGCAGGTTGCCGACGCCGGGATAGGAGAAGACGGTCTCGGTGATCACCGAACCGCCGAGCAGCGAGCCGAATTGCAGACCGAGCACGGTCACGATGGGCAGGCCGGCGTTGCGCAGCACGTGGCGGCGCAGGATGGTCCGCTCCCGCAGCCCTTTCATCCGGGCGGTCCGCACGAAGTCGTCGCTGAGTACCTCCAGCACCGAGGCCCGCACGATCCGGGTGATGAAGCCGGCCATCGCCAGCGCGAGGGTGGTGGCCGGCAGGATCAGGTACTGCAGCCACGGCCCGACCAGCTCCGGCCGGTCCTGCAGGATCGCGTCGAGCAGCACGAAGTTGGTGGTGGGCTGGTAGTCGAGCTGGCTGGGCAGCCGACCGATCACCGGCATCCAGCGCAGCCACACCCCGAAGATCACGATGCTCAGTACGCCGAGGGCGAACCAGGGCAGCGAGAAGCTGACCGTGGCGATGGACCGGGTGGTCGTGTCGACCCAGGTGTCCTTGCGCAGCGCGGCGATCACCCCGGTGACGACCCCGATCAGGACGGCGATCAGCATCGCCGCGACGGTCAGCTCGATCGTCGCCGGTAGTGCCCCGCCGAGCAGGTCCAGCACGCTGTTGCCGCCGTAGAAGGAGCGCCCGAGATCGAGGCCGAGCAGGTCGCCGAGGTAGCGCAGGTACTGCTCCCAGATCGGCCGGTCCAGACCGAGCGCTTCGTTGATCCGGGCCTCGTTGGCCGAGATCTGCTCGGCGCTGAGCCCTTGGGTACCGCTGGCCGCGAGGGTGGACGACGGCGAGCCGGGTAGCTGGCGGATGGCCAGGAACACCAGGGAGGCCAGGACGAACAGCACCACCGGCACGCTGGCCAGCCGGCGCATCGTGAGCATCGGCAGCGATCTGCCGCGCAGCAGCCGCATCATCGGCGGCTCCTCGGGTCCAGCGCGTCACGCAGGTCGTCGCCGACGAAGTTGCTGGCGACCACGAAGACCAGCGTCAACGCTGCGGGCAGCACCGCCATCCGGGGTGCCGAGTAGATGAACTCCTGGCCGGCCTGCACCATGTAGCCCCAGTCCGGGGTGGGCGGCTGGATGCCCAGGCCCAGGTAGGACAGGCCGGCGGCAAATCCGGCGGCCACCGACAGGGTCATCACGATCTGGGCGAGCAGCGGGCCGGCGATGTTCGGCAGGATCTCCTGGATCATGATCCGGGGCGACCGGGTGCCGCCGAGCCGGGCGGCGAGCACGTAGTCGCGGGCGGCCTCCCGGGCGGTCAACGCCCGGGCCAGCCGGGCCAGGCCGGGTGACAGCGCGACCCCGACCCCGACCACCAGACTGCGTACGCCGGGTCCGCTGGCCGCCACCACCAGGATGATCAATAGCATCGACGGGAAGGCCAGCCCGACGTCGGTGACCCGCATCAGGATCTGCTCACCCCAGCCGCCGAGGTAGCCGGCGAGCATGCCGACGGTGGTGCCGATGAGCGCGGCCAGGACGGTGGCGAGGAACGCGACCAGCAGCAGTGGTTGGGCGCCGTACACCAGCCGGGCCAGGAAGTCACGGCCGAGATCGTCGGTGCCGAGCGGGTGCCCGGCGGTACCGAACCCGGCGAGGGTGACGTTGGACTGCCGCTCCGGGTCGGCGCCGATCATCAGCGGCCCGATTGTCGCCATCAGCACGAAACCGACGACCACCAGCCAGGAGACGGTGGCCAGCCAGGACCGGGGGGGGGGGGGGGGGGGGGAGCGGGGGGGGGGGGGGGGGGGACCTGTAGGGGGTTCTCCCCCCCCCCCCCCGACCGGCCGCGCCCCGGCGACCGTCACTGGTCCCCCGGCCGGGCCGACGTGGGGGTCGGGTCAGACACTGGCGTTCTCCATGAAGCAGCGGTGGTTGCCGAGCGCGGCGACGTTGGCACCTTCGACGTTCGCCCCGGTCACCACCGGGTTCGCCGAGTAGCACAGCATCGACAGCACCATGTACTGCTCGGCGAACCGGCGCTGGATGTCGCTGTACGCGGCGGTGCGCTCGTCACCGTTGGGCAGGTTCTTCGCGGCGGCCAGGTCGTCAGCGAACGCCTCCGAGCCGGGCAGCGTGTTGAATCCGGAGGTGAAGTCGCCGTACACCCCGGACGGCAGGCCCATCGCCCCGATCATGTTGTCCGGGTCCGGGATGTAGGAGTTGCGCTCCCAGATCATCACCTCGTGGAACTCGTCCTCCGGGTCGAGCAGCCGGCTGAAGTAGGTCGCCGGGTCGACCGAGTCAGTGACGACCGTCAGCCCGATGTCGGTGAGGTTCTGCGCGACGATCTGCGCCGCGCGCGGGTGCCAGGAGTCGCTGGCCGCCATCAACGCCACCTGCCGGCCGGTGGCGCCGGCCGCCTCGATCAGCCGCCGGGCCTCGTCCGGATCGAACCGACTCAGGTCAGCCAGGCTCGGGTCGTAGCCGTCCTGCGACGGCGGGATCGTGTAGCCGTCGGGCAGCGCGCCGATCCCGAAGAACGCCTGGGCGATGA
This sequence comes from Micromonospora sp. ABR4_055, assembly GCF_056160425.1. Taxonomy (NCBI): domain Bacteria; kingdom Bacillati; phylum Actinomycetota; class Actinomycetes; order Micromonosporales; family Micromonosporaceae; genus Micromonospora; species Micromonospora sp. ABR4_055. Next base: position 6,892 of record NZ_JBSWXD010000008.1, on the reverse strand, counting down.
TCGCCTCGCGGTCGACTGCCAGGTTTATCGCCTGGCGCACCTCCAGCTCCGGGATCCGCCGGGCGTCGATCATCATCATCGCGTCGAAGCTGTACGGCGTCTCGTGGAAGGTCACCGCGTCGTCGGCCTTGAGCTGCTCGACCGCCGAGTACGGGGTGAACTGGGTGGCGGACAGGTCGCCGCTGAGCAGCGAGCTGACGATGGTCGAGGGGTCCTGGACCTGTTGCATCACCAGCCGGTCGACCTTGGGCCGGCCGGTGCGGTAGTCCTCGAATGCGGTCAGCACCACCTGCTGCCCGGCGGTGGCCGAGGAGAACTGGAACGGGCCGGTGCCGACCAGGTTCTTGCCGATGTCGGCGCCGTACTCGGCGAGTGCAGCGGAGGAGATGATCCGGCCGCCGATGTCGGAGAGCCGGTTGAGCACGGTGGCGTCAGGGCTGTTGAGCACCATCACCACGGTGTACTCGTCCGGAGCGTCCAGCGAGGCGACGTTGGCGCCGAGGCTGCGCAGCGGCCGGGAAGACCCCTCAGGCAGCGTCGGGTCGTCCTCGTTGAACTGCCGACCGAGGCTGGCCAGCACGTCCGCCGAGGTGAAGGTGGTGCCGTCGTGGAAGGTCACACCTTGACGCAGAGTGAAGGTGTAGGTCAGCCCGTCGTCGGAGATCTCCCAGCTCTCGGCGAGGTCAGCCTGCGGCTCGTTGGTCTCGAAAGAGATGAAGGTCAGTCCACGGCAGATGCAGTCGACCGCCATCCAGTCGCCCAGTGACGTGTAGAAAGCGGGGTCGTTGACGGCGCTGGTGGCGTCGATGCCGAGCGTGAGAGTGCCGCCGCTGCTCGTGCCGTCGTCGCCGTCTTCGCTGCCATCGGAGGCGACGCCGCAGGCGGCGAGGAGGTTGCTGGCGCCGAAGCCGAGACCGAGCAGACCGGTGCCGCGCAGCATCGCGCGACGGCTTATCAGATTCTGCGGGAGTTTGCGGGGATCGTCCGACATAGTGCGCTCCTCGGCGGGGTATGGGACGAAGATGGATTAAATTTCATTTGGATTGGATCCAAAACCATCATCTGCGGTACCCAATTCGGGTCCGTATCGCGATTGTGAACGTCTGGTGTCGGGAAATCGAGAGTGGACAGGGGTCCCCGTGGCCGGCGCGCTGGCCGACGCACCGGCCGGGTCAGTCGGCCGGCACCACGTCATTTCCAGTGGAGCAGCAGGCACTGCCCGCACTGCGGGCGGCAGCCGGATCCGGCACGTCCATCGCCGGATTGCGGTCGAAGAAGCCGTCCGGTTCGAGGATCATGTGGATCGCGTCCACCGGCATCACCGGCCACTGCTCCGGGCGCGGGAAATGGTGGGTGCCGAGCACCGGCCACAGCACCAGCTCCGCACCGTCGATCGACCGGTCCTGGCGCTGCCAGACCTGCACACCGTCGTCGCCCGGCTCGGCATGGTTGGGATAGCGACCACCGAGGAACTGCTCCTGCGGATCGTACGGGGTGGCCCACAGGTGCTGGTGGATGAACGGTGCCCGACGGGCCATCACCGAGTCCGGCCGGGCGAACGGTCGAGTGGTGTTCGGCAGCAGCAGCCGGTAGGCCGTCGGCTCACCGTACCGGTTGGTCCGGGTGGTGCTCTCCACCCGCCAGCGGCGAGCCGACGCCGGGTCGGTGCGGCGCGCGGCCTGGGACTCACGCAGCAACGGGGTACGCACGTTGCGTACCGCGTTGCCGTACGGGTCGAGCGTCGGGTCGGTCTCGCCCTCGGCATGCTCCTCGACCAGCCGGTTGCGCGATCCGTCCACCGCCATGTCCAGGCGTAGCCCGAAGTAGTGCTGGTGGGTCGGGGTCTGCACGTTCGACGCGACGATCCGGCCGTAGCGCACCTCGTCGCCGTCGGCGATACCGGAGGCCGACAGCATCCCGGTCAACTTGACCTCCAGCTCGATCCGGCCATCCTGATAGAGCGACCAGTAGAAGCCGTAGTCGTAGTTGGCCACGGTCTGAAAGTTGGAGATGACCAACCGCCGCGAGCGACGCACCTGGCTGACTCCGCGGCGCAGGTCGTTGTGCTTCCAGAGGATGCTGTGGTCCTCCTCGTGCATGCAGATCGCGTTCGGGATGGTCACCGGGTCCCCGTCGCCACCGAGATAGGCGGTGTCGAAGTAGTAGATGACGCCGAGGCAGTCGCAGCCGAGGGCGAGCGAGTTGGTCAGCGGCCCGGCCCCGTACTCGCCCCAGTCGAAGAAGTTCTTGCGGTACTGGGTGGAGTTGGGGTCGAGGTACGGCACGTACATCTCGTTGCAGGCGGCCCGCTTGACCACCGGCCGCCCCTGGAACTCCAGGTCGTACAGGACCAGGCCCTCGCGGTGGGTGAAGCCGACCCGCAACTGCCAGCCCTGCCAGCTGACTCGCCAGCCGTCGACGTCGAAACTCGGACCGTCGGGCTGCACGACATCCAACGGACGCAGGCCCGGCCGGGTCGGCCAGGCGTCGGCCTCCAGCGGGCCGGCCTCTTCGGAAATCGGCACCACGCCGTGGTCCTCGACCTCCAGGACCTCCATGGTCGCCATGTCGATGATTGGCACCACGCCCTGCACCGGGCGGACGTAGCCGTTGTCGCCCTCGTCGACACGGTGCCAGACGGTGCCCCAGGTCAGCCGCCGGTCGGCGTAGCGCTTCGGCTCGAAGCCGCCCATCGACTCGGCGTCGACCATCACCAGGGAGACGTCGTGGATGCCCCGCTTGGCGAGCACCTCGCGGAACAGTGGGCTCTGCCGGCAGGCCTGGGCGGCCGCGCGAGCCTCCTCGGAGGTGATGCCGGGCCGACGCGGGTCGAGTGGACGCCAGTCCAGGCAGCGGTCCGCAACGTCCTCGTCTCCAGCGTGGTCCGACGGCGCACCGTCGGCCCGGCTCCCGGCGGCCAGCGCGACGTCGATCTCCCAGGCAGTGCCGGCGGCGTGGTCCATGGCCACCAGTCCGAGTCGGACCTCCCCGGCCGCCGCCGCGCCGGCCACGACGGCGCGGGCGTGTGCCTCGTCCAGCGTGGCCCCCCAGAACCGGGTCCGCTCGCCGAGGCGACCGTCGGCACGCGCGACGGCGACGGCACGGGCGATCTCGGCCGGGCTGGGCGGATCGAGCGGATGACTGCGGTGGTTGCGCCCGTCCGGGCTGGGGTGGCACGCGCTCACGATTGCTCCTGTCGCCGTCGCGGGAGTCGTTCCGATGCGGTCCGGCTCGTCTGGGGTCGGTCTGTGTCGCGTCGTGGTGGCTGCGGCGGGCCGGTGCTTCCTAAGAACTCCCTGGCCAAGGTAGTCTCGGATACTACCTCAGGATCTTTGGATCCAAAACCGGGATCCAAAGCGAAATGTACGGGACCCGCAGGGTCGACGGCCGGCTTGCTATCGTGACATCCACATCGCACCACTGTGGAGAAGACCGCAGCCGGGCCGGCACCCGGCCGGCTGCGCCGCACACCGATCAGACAGGGGCACCGGGCATGCCAGTCAGCTCGACGGAAAACACCAGCAGTGCCCTCGTCGACGCCACCGCCGCGAAGATCCGCGCCAAGATCATGTCCGGCGAGATCCCGATCGGTGCCCAACTGCGCCAGGCCGAGCTGGCCAAGCTGCTCGGGGTCAGCCGCACCCCGGTCCGGGAGGCGCTGCGCCAACTGCAGACCGGTGGGCTGATCGAGGTGGTGCCGCACCGTGGCGCGGTGGTCCGGGTGCCGGCGCCGTGGGAGGTCCGGGAAGCCTACGAGGTCCGTGCGGAGCTGGAGGCGCTGGCCTGCGAACGGGCGGTCAGCCGGATCACCGACGACGTCCTGCACGAGCTGCGGGAGGCCAACTCGCTGCTGCGACGTACCGAGCAGGCCGCCCGGGGCAGCATCCCGCAGCGACGGGTCGAGGACGACCCGGGGGTCGCCCGCGCCCGGGTCGCCCTGGCCGGCTCCACCAACGCCGCCAACGACCGGTTCCACACCCTCATTCACCAGGTGGCCGGCAACGACTGGCTGGCCAGGGTGATCAAGGAGATCAACGAGGCATTCCCGCGTAACGTCTCGGCGCTGGTGTTGCAGGACAACCCTCGCCACCGCGACGACAACTTCCACGAGCACGAGCGGATCGTCGCCGCGCTCACCGCGGAGGACGGCGAACGCGCGCGGCGTGAGATGCAGGCCCATGTGATCAGCGCCGGTGAGCAGTTGGCTCGCTGGTACGAGCGGCGTTCGGCAACGGTGTTCCGGGGTTGACCCGGTCGCCGGCCCAGTCCCCGGGCGGCACCCCGTCGACCCCCATCGCCGCCGGAGCGAGAAACTCCAGGTCCGGCCGGGGCATCCCGGTCGCCAGGTCGGCCAACGCGGCACCGATCGCCGGGCCGAACTTGAACCCGTGCCCGGAGCAGGCCGCCGCGACCAGCGCCTGCGGATGCGCCGGCAACGCCCCGACCGCGAACCGGTTGCCCGGCGCCATGGTGTAGCGGCAGGCCAGTTCTGCGGTGACCGGGCCGTCGGCGGCCGGCAGGAAACGACGGGCGACGGAGAGCAACTCGGCCCGCTCGGTGGCGGTCACCGGACCGGGCGGCCGGCTCAGGTCGTCGACCGGACCATGGTCGAATCCCACCTTGACGGCGTCCGGACCGTGCGCCGGGATGCCGTAGAGCAGACCGACGCCGGGGACGTCGACCGAGAACGGGCCGAGCGCCGGCGGGGCCAGCAGCGCCGGGGTGGACGAGCCGATGTGGATGTTGACGATCCGCACGGTGGTCAACCGGCTGGCGAACTCCGGCACCAGGTCGGCGGTCCACGGTCCGGCACAGATGACCAGCCGGTCGGCGAGCAGGTCACCGGAGTCGGTATGTACCCGGACCCCGGCACCGTCCGGGTGCCAACCGGTCACCCGGCAGCCGTCGCGACGGTGCACCCCGGCGGCCCTACCGAGCCCGGTCAGCGCGTCCATCGCGGCGGCGGCGTCGATCACGCCGGCCGCCGGATCGTGTACGGCCACCATGTCGGCCCCGAGCACCAGGCCCGGCGCGATGCCGGCGGCCTGGTTGGCGTCGACCAGGACACAGTCCGGCCCGCGCAGGGTGCCGCTGGTCCGGGCCGGTCGGGCGTACAGGCCGCCGACAGTGCTGACCAACCGGCGACCGGCGGCCTGTTCCAGCTCGCGCCAACCGGTGTACGCGCGGTCCACCAGGTCGTCCCAGACCGGCGACGGATAGGCGCGACGGATCATCCGGGTCTGTCCGTGTGACGATCCTTCCGTGTGCCCGGCCGGCAGCCGGTCAAGCTGGATCACCCGGACACCGCGTGCGACGAGTGCCCAGGCCGCGCTGCGTCCGTGGACGCCGGCACCGATGACGATCACGTCGGCCCGGCGGTCTGCACCGGTCAGCAGCGCGGGAGCCGGGCCCGGCGCTGGCGGCACCGGCGGCACAGCGTCCGGCGTGGCAGTCGCCGTCGGTGGCGTCGGTACGCCGGTGGCCGCCGGGCGGGCCAGTCGGGCGAGCAGCGCGTCCACCTCGGTGTCGTCGTTGTAGACGTGCACGGAGGCTCGGACCACCGCAGGCAGGCCGCGCCGACCCAGGTCCCACTGGCCGTGGCTGGCCGGCACGGCGACCAGGTGCAGGCCGGCGGCGCGCAACGTGCGTACCGTGGTGGCCGGCTCCTCGCCGTCGCGGACGAAGGTGACGATGCCACCGCCGGCCGCCGGCGGGTCGACCACGGTCACTCCGGGCAGCTCGGCCAGCCCGGCCCGCAGCCGGGCGGCCAACTGGCTGACGTACGCCGAGATGGCGTCGACGCCGAGGGCAAGCGCCTCGGTCAGCGCGGCGCCCAGGCCGAGCCGCAACGCGTGCGACGCCTCCCAGGTCTCGTACCGTCGGGCACCGGGCAGCAGGTCGTACTCCTCGTCGCCGGTCCATCGGGCCCCGCGTACGTCCGGGGTCAACGGACGGGCGCGTTCACGCAGCGCCGGGTCGAGATAGAGCAGCCCGGTGCCGCGCGGTCCACGCAGGAACTTGCGGCCGGTGGCGACCAGGATGTCGGCGTGCATCGCGCCGACGTCGACGGGCAGTTGGCCGACCGACTGGGTGGCGTCGACCAGCAGCGGTACGCCGGCAGCGGCGACCCGGGCGCCGATCTGCGCGACCGGTTCGATCAGCGCCGACGAGGTCGGTACGTGGGCGACAGTGACCAGCGCGGCCGGCTGCCGCAGCGCCTGCTCCAACTGGTGCAGGTCGACGCCGCCCGAGTCGTCGGTGGGCAGCACCTCGACGCTGATGCCCCGGGCGCGGCGCAGCTCGAGCAGGTGCAGTGCCGAGCTGACGTAGCTGGACGCGGAGGCGAGGATCCGGTCGCCGGGGCCGAGCCGCAGCGCGTCGATCGCCCGGTGCCACGCCACGGTGGCACTCTCCACCAGGGCGATGTCCTCTCCTGTCGCGCCGAGCAGCCGGCCAGCCAGGTGGTAGACGTCGGCGGTCCGCTCGGCGGCGGCCTCGGCCGCCTCGTAGCCGCCGAGCCGCGACTCGAGCCGCAGGTGGTCGATGACCGTGTCGAGTACGGCGAGGCTGGGCAGTGCGGCGCCGGCGGCGTTGAGGTGGTGGGCCAGGGTCGCGCCGGGAGTGGCGGCCCTCAGCGCCGCAGGGTCCAGCGTCAGCGCGCCCGCCGGCACAGACGCCGGGCCCAGCGGCACGGGCGCCGGGTCGGCGGGCTCCGCGACCGCACCCGCCGGCCCGGTCTGGGATGCAGAGTCTCTCAAGATGGATCCCATCGGTGATCGAGGCGGGGGGGGGGGGGGGGGGGGGGGGGGGGGGGGAGGGGGGGAGGAGGGGGGGGGGGGGGGGGGGAGGAAAACATTTTTCTTACTCCGAAGGCCGGAGTTTTCTTACCCCA
>NZ_JBSWXD010000007.1:0-76722 GCF_056160425.1 Micromonospora sp. ABR4_055 | reverse complement strand
TGCCAGCGGTCGCTCGCCGACGGTGCCGCTCGCCGGTCGCTCGCCGACGGTGCCGGGCGTGGGGGGGGGAGGGGGAGGGGGGGGGGGAGAGAGGGGGGTGGGGGATTGCGCAGTTGGGGGACCACCGCTGGGGGGTTTCCTGGTGTTTGTCGCCCCACCCCCGGGTCGCCCCCCGGAGCTCCGATGGCCCGCAGCTACCTCGGTCACGTCCTACCCGACCGCCTCGACCTGAAGATCGAACCGACCCGGACGGCGCTGCTCGTCGTGGACATGCAGAACGACTTCGTGCACGACGACGGATACTGCGCGAAGGCCTTCGGCACGGCGATGGTGGCCGGCTTTCAGAGCGTGGTGACGCCGATCGCCCGGCTCGCCGCCGCAGCCCGCACCGCCGGCGTCGCGGTGCTCTACTGCCGGGTGGTGCAGCATCCCGACGGGTCGCTGGCCTCGCCGGTCTGGCTCGCCGACAACCTGCGGCACGGCTTCGAACCGCTGCACTGCATGCGTGGCACCTGGGGTTGGGAGATCGTGGACGAGCTCGCCCCGCAGCCGGGCGAGGTGGTGTTCGAAAAGCTGCGGCGCAGCGCGTTCGTCGGCACCCAGCTGGAGAACCTGCTCCGCAGCCGGGACATCCGCAGCCTGGTGGTGGCCGGTGTCGCCGGCACCGGATGTGTCGAGTCCACCGTCCGCGACGCGATCGAACGGGACTACTTCACCGTCGTGCCGGCCGACTGCGTCGCCAACAACAACGCCGAGCTCACCGCCGCCTGCGAACCGGCGTTCCGGGCCCTGCTCGCCTCGGAGGACTGGACCACCAGCGATCAGGTCGTCGCGGTCTGGACCGGCTCCTGACCCCGCCGTACGGGGACCGTCGTCGGTCTCGCACCGGACGCCGACGCCTGCTGATTCGCACCGGCTCCACCGGTGACGTTACGCACCGACCGGCGAACGCAGCATCACTGTCGCGAGACGGGGCACCGGCCGGTCAGCCGAATTGGTTCGCGGCGTCGGCCCGCAACCGGGCCTTGTCCGCCTTGCCGCCCGTGCGCATTACCAGATGACCGCCGCCGTGTGGATCCGCGGCATCCTGGCCGAACACCACGGGCTGCCGGTCGACGCGGTCAGCTACCGCACCGGCGGTCTGCACCACGCCGCCGGCGGGAGAAGCTGCTGGACCCGGCGGAACTGTTCGCCCCGGAGACCCTCGCCGACACCCTCGTCTGAACCCGACACCCGACATGCTGGCCTCAGTCCGGGCCGGCTACGACACGGCGGACCGGCGCAGCAGGGCCCGCAGGGCCGGCTCCTCCACCGGCCGGGACAGGCCGAACCCCTGCCCGAACTCGCAGCCCATAGCGGTCAGCTCGGCCCGCTGGTCGTCGTTCTCAATCCCCTCGGCCACCGTGCTGAGCCGTAGCCCTCGACTCATCGCCAGGATGGCCTGGACCACCGGCAGGCAGGTCGGATCCTCGGCGCCGATCCGGCTCACGAAAATCTTGTCGATCTTCAACTCGTCGATCGGATAGCGGTGCAGGTGGCCGAGGGAGCTGAATCCGGTGCCGAAGTCGTCGAGTGCGATCCGCACGCCGAGTCGACGCAGCGCGGACAGCTGCGACTCGATCGCGTCGTGCTCGGTGGCCAGGACGCTCTCGGTCATCTCCAGGGTCAGCGTGGCCGGCGGCAGGCCGGAGCGTTCCAACGCGGCGAGCACGTCCGCGACCACGTCGCCCAGCATGAACTGGCGCACACTGACATTGACGTTGATCTGCAGCGGTCGGCCGCTGAGCCGCTGCCATCCAGCACCGGTGACACAGGCCTCGCGGAGAATCCAGCGGCCTAGTGAAACGATCAGCCCACTGCCCTCGACCAGCGGGATGAACTGGTCCGGCCGGACCATGCCGCGCTGCGGGTGACGCCATCGGACCAGCGCCTCCACGCCGCGTACCGCACCGTCGGACAGCGCGTGGATCGGCTGGTAGTGCAGGACGAACTCGCGCCGCGACAACGCGTCCTGCGCCTCCACCTGCAGGCGCACCCGGTCGACCGCAGCCTGGTGCAGTTCGGTGCGGTACCGCACCCGACGGGCCCGGGGCGCGGCCTTGGCGATCTGCAACGCGATGTCGGCCTCGCGCATCAGCCGGTCGGCGTCGGCGTCGCCGTCGCTGACCGCGATGCCGACCCGGGCGCCGATCAGCCGCAGGTGGCCGGCCACCTCGATCGGCCGGTCGAAGACCGCCAACAGGTCGTCGGCGATCCGCTCGGTGTCGCGGGCAGCGGCCCGCTCGGCAGTCAGCAGCACCGCGAACTCGTCACCGCCGAGGGCGGCCAGCAGGTCGGTGGCCGCCAACCGGCGCCGCAGCAAGCCGGCGACCTCGACCAGCAGGTCGTCACCGGCCTGGTGGCCGAGAGCGTCATTGACCACCTTGAACGAGTCGATGTCGACCAGCAGCAGCGCGACGTCGGTGGTGCTGCCGAGCGCTGTGGCCAGGCGTTCCCGCAGCAGGGCCCGGTTGGCCAGGCCGGTCAGCGGATCATGGTACGCCTGATGGCGCAGCCGCTCGGTGAGCCGCACCCGCTCGGTGACGTCACGGACGGCGAACAACAGCCCGTGGACGTTCGGATCGTGCAGCAGGTTCTGCCCGCTGATCTCGACGGTGGCCGGCTCCTCGGCCTCCGGGGTCAAGACCCGGCACTGCAGGGCCTCCGCCGCGCCGGCGTCGCCGAGCAACCGCGAAATCCAGGCGTCGGCCGCCGGCCGGTCCGCCGGGACGATCCAGGACAGCAGCCGGTCGCCGGGCAGCCCGTCGGCGAGCCGGAACACGTCCGCCGCCGCCGGGCTCAGGTAGCTGACCGTGGTATCCCGGTCGGTCAGCACGATCACGTCGCGCGACGACCGGACGACCGCCTCGAACCGGGCCGCCGTGCCGGCCTCGTACCGGCGGACCGCGAGCAGCACCAGGCGCAGCGCCAACGACGACAGCAGCAGGCCGGGGCCGTACTGGCCGAGCTGCACCTCAGCCAGGGTGCCACCAGCGGCGAGCACGCCGGTGGTCATCGCCGCGAGGGTGAACCCGACCGACAGCAGAGCGGCGGGCAGGCCGCCGTAGAGTGCGCGCAGCGCGGTGCCGACGAACAGCACCCCGCCGGCCGGTAGCGCCCCGACCCCCCAGATCACCACGCCGACGGCGACGGCGGCGAGCAGGTCATGGCCGATCGTCGGTTGTTCCCGCCGGTACAGCCGCACGGCGAGCACCGCCAGGACGGCGACGGCCGGCAGCACCGGCCAGGACCGGCTCGGCTCGACCACAGGCGAGATTAGCCACTGTGGAACTACCGTAGCCAGGCATGCCAGCAGGAACGCCAGGAAGGCCCGGCGTACCACCGGCAGCAACGGCTGGTTCGTCCCGACCTTCACCCAGGAGCGCAGCGCGGTCAGCCACTGCCGGCGGCGTCCAGGGGCCATGTCCGCCAGACTACGGCCTGCGATCATGGCCCGGGGGGCCGACACTCCAGCGTTCGGTGTCCCTGGTGGACTGTTCGGTGGATAGCGTGGGCCGGGCCGCCGGTGGTAGCGCCCGGTACGTCACAACAAGTTGGACCGGTGGAATCCGCCATCGACCGGGACCATCGCCCCGGACAGGTACGACGAGTCCGGGGTCCGGTTGGGAAACGGCGCGTTGCCGACGACGATCCCGTTCGACGAGATCCCGTGAGACCCGTACTCCTTGGCGATCGAGGCGACCAGGGCACCCATTCCGGCCTTTGGCGGCCGCGTAGGCCGCACCGTTGACCTGGCCGTCGGTGCCGGAATCGAGCCGATGCCGACGATGTGCCCGCGCCCGGCGGCCAGCATGCCGGGCAGTACGGCCCGGGCGCAGAGGAACACCGAGGTGAGGTTGAACGCGAGGAATCCGCTCCAGTCCTCGATGCTGGCGTCGGCCACCGTCGCCCAGGCGGCTCCGGGCAGTGCTCCATCGGCGTTTGTTGACCAGGATGTCGGCTGGGCCGTACCGGTCGACCACCTCGGCGACCAGGGCGGCCACCTGGTCGGCCGAGGTGACGTCGCCGAGGTCACCGGCGGGTACCAGCTCGGCCCGACCGGGTCTCGGCGATGCTGTCGGGATTGATGTCGTTGACGACAACCCTCGCTGATTCGGCGGCAAACCGCAGCGCGGTGGCCCGGCCGGTCCCCGGCCGGCGCCGGTGACCAGAGCAACCTTTCCGGTGAATCTCCCGGGCATCGCGTCAGCCTTCCCGAAACTCGACCTGGGGCGACCCAGCCCCGCACCGACACCCGTCACACCGTCGCACCAAGCGCTTGATCGGCTCTGCTACGCTGGCGGCCGCTCGTTGGACCGCAGACCCGAAAGAGGCACCGTGGCAGAGTCGCTGGATCGACGACAGCAGATCATCGCCTGCGCGGCGGCCTTCTTCGCCAGTCGCGGCGTGGCCGCCACCACGGTCCGGCAGATCGCCGACGAGGTAGGCATCCTGTCTGGCAGCCTGTACCACCATTTCGACTCGAAGGAAGCGATCATCGAGGCCATCCTCGGCCCCTACCTGGAGGATCTGCGCCACCGGTACGCCGAGGTGCTGGCCGGAGAGAACGACCCGGCGACCCGGCTGCGCGAGCTGGTCCGCGCCTCGCTTGACACCGCCGCGGCCCACCCGCACGCCACCGAGATCTACCAGAACGACGTCAACTACCTGCGTGTCCTGGCCCGGTTCCACTACCTCAAGGACGTCGCCCGCGAGGTGCAGAGCGCCTGGCTCGGGGTGATCGAAGCGGGCGTCAGCAGCGGAGCGTTCCGCCCCGACATCGACACTCGGGTGTTCTACCGCTTCATCCGCGACGCGGTCTGGCTGTCGGTCCGGTGGTTCCAACCGAGCCCCGACAATCCCACCAGCCGGCTCGCCGACCAGTGCACCGCGATCTTCCTCGACGGCCTGGCCGCGCGCCCGACCGATGCGGGCACGCCGGCCCCGGCCGGCTGACCGGCTGGCTGCTCACCCGGCGGCCAACGAGCGCCCGCTCAGATATCCGTACCTCATTGCGGCGGCGAGCGTCGTACCGGCACCCGGATAGCCCGGTCCGAACGGGCTGGCCGCCATGTTCCCGCAGGCATTCAGCCCGCCGATCAGCCCACCGTCGACGTCACGCACGCCGCCCATCCGGTGCGTCGCCACCCGGCCCTGCTCGGCCAGCAGATCGAGATGCAACGCCGTATCGTTGACCGCTAGCATCCGGTGGTACGGCGGCCGATCGTCGAGCGTGCGGCGTCGCGTCCAGGGCAGGGTCCGCGCCACCAGGTACGCGGTCCACGCGCCGGCACCGACCGCGGCCGCCATCTCGGCCAACCGGTCCCGGTGATGGGCCAGCAGTTCGTCCGCCCGTCGATGGACGCTGTCACCCACCGGCCCGTGCGCCGGCACCGGTACACCCGTCCGCGACCGGGTGTGCCCCCGGCGTCATCCAGTCCGACCCCGTCGCCATCGGGCACCCCCTCGTGCTGACCAACCAGCCACCGACCATACCGGTCGCTTGCTTGGCTACCGGTGGTGCCGCTCACCCGTCGCCGGTGATCGTCCACACACCCAGCGGACACGGTGGATCAGTAGCCGCGCCACGCCGCCCGACTGTAGGTGAGCACCCGGGGGTCCAGCAGCGTCGACGGCTCGACCGGCACCGGGCCCCGGTCCGGTGGAAAGACCTGCGCCGCCCGCAGCACCTCGGGGTCCAGGAAGCGCAGCGTGGGCGCCTCCGCAGGTACCCGCGGCGTCGGCACCGGGCCGTCCCCCTCGCCGTCGGCGACCGCGAGCAGGAAGCCCCAGTCACCGAACGACGGGACATCGACGTGGTACGGCCGGGTCGTCCAGCCCGCATGCCGCACCGACGCCTCGATGCACCAGAAGGCACGCGGCGCGAAGTACGGGGACCCGGCCTGCACCACCATCCGGCCCTGCGGGCCGAGCGCCTGCCGGACCAGCGAGTAGAACTCCACTGAGTAGAGCTTCGCCGTCGCGGTCTGGTCCGGGTCCGGCAGATCGACGACGACCGCGTCGAAGACCCCCGGTGCGCCGCGCAGCCAGGCGAACGCGTCGGCGTGCACCAGGCGTACCCGTGGATCGTCGAAGGCCGCGCCGTTGAGCGCCCGGATGTCCGGCTCGGCCCGGGCCAACGCGACCACCGCCGGGTCCAGCTCGACGACCGTCACCGAGGCGACATCGGGGTAGCGCAGCACCTCGCGCAGGGCCAGCCCGTCCCCGCCGCCGAGCAGCAGCACCCGGTCCCGCCGACCGGCCAGCGCCGGATGGACCAACGCCTCGTGGTAGCGGTACTCGTCCACCGAGCTGAACTGCAGATCCCCGTCGAGGTACAGCCGCAGATCGGAGCCGTCGGCGACCGGCGACACCGCCCGGGTCAGGACGATCTCCTGGTAGCGGCTGCGTTCGGCGTGCACCACCGGATCCCGGTAGAGCTGCTGGCGCGCGGTCACCTCGAAGTCCGCCGCCACCAGATAGGCACCGGCCAGCGTCGCCATCACCACGGTGGCGGCCAGGACGACCCCGGCCCGGCCGCGCCGGCCGAGATCACCCCGGAAGACCGTGCCGACCAGCAGGATTCCGGCCAGCGCGTTCACCGCGCCGACCAGCAGCGCCCCACGCAACTGGCCGAAGAACGGGATCAGCAGGAACGGGAAGGCCAGACCGCCCAGCAGGGCACCGACGTAGTCGGCCGCGAACAGGTCGGCGACCGCGCTACCGGCCGACTGCGCCCGGATCCGCTGCAGCAGGACCATCAGCAGCGGAATCTCCGCCCCGATCAGCAGCCCCAGCACGAACGCGGTCGCCACCAGCGCGGGCGCGTAGAGGTCCAGCCAGGCAAAGGCGGCGTACAGGCCCAGCACCGACAACCCGCCGAGCAGCGCCAGGGTGAGCTCGACCGCGGCGAAGGCGACCACCGCGCGGTGCTGCAGCGGCTTGGCCGCCAACGCGCCGACGCCCATCGCGAAGACCATCACGCCCAGCACGATCGACGCCTGGCCGACAGTGTCACCGATCAGGTAGCTGCCGAGGGCGACCAGCGCCAACTCGTACACCAGGCCGCAGGCCGCGCAGACGAAGACCGCGGCCAGGACCGCCGGGCGGGCCAGCCGGGCGTACCGGGTGACGGGGCCGGCACCGTCACCCGGCGCCGGCACCACGACCGCCGACATCAACCGACCACCGACGACAGCTGCTCGCCGACATCAGCTGATCGCCGCCGCCACGATGGCACCGGTGGCAAGGTGGATGGTCGCGCTGACCCAGACCGCCGGGTGCGGCTCCCGGTCCACCAGAATGTCCCCGAGGCGGCCCGGGGTGACCGCGTCCAGCAGCACGAACGACACCGCCATCACGAGCAGGCCGAGCAGCCCGTACCCGGCGGTGCCGACCAGGCCGGTGACGAAGCTGTTCTCCCCGGCGGCGATCGCGGCCACGACGATGGTGCCCACCGCGAACAGGTTCGAGGCGAGCAGCACGGTCGCGTTGCGGTTGCGCTGCGCCCAGATGAGTTCGTGCAGCTTGCCCGGGGTGACCAGGTCGACCAGCAGGTAGCCGAGCGCCATCAGGACCAGACCCACCCCGGCGTACGCCAGGGTGAGCAGCAGATCGACGAACAGAGTGCGGAACATGTGCCAACTCCAGGTGGTGGGATGGGGGTGGTTACTTGCCGGTGCCGGGACCGCCGCCCCGGATCGTGCTGCCGCGCTGCCAGTTCCACGAGTTGCCGACGACGGAGCGGTACCGGGGGTACGCGGTCGTCATGCGTTCCAGCAGGATCAGCGAGCCGGCGGCGATCGGCAGGATGACCACCGAGTCGTCGCCGTAGCGCAGGTAGTGACGGTCACCGACGGTGTACTGGTCGGCCGGGCTGAACGCCCGGGTGAGCTGCTGCGCCACCTGGCGCGGTGGCAGGTCGGAGCGGTACCCCTCGGCGTCGGAGCCGATGTCGTCGACCACCGAGCGGGCGTAGCTGCGCTCGACGTAGCCGCGGGCGGAGAAGGTGCCGGCGGCCAGCCCGCAGCACGACACGATCACGCCCACCAGAGCGAGGACCACGCCACCGACGATCCACTTGCGGGAAGTCACCGTACTGTCACCACCGTCTCGGTCTCGACCAACTCGGCTGTCTGCGGGTACGCATGCCAGGTGCGCCAACTGATCCGTGCACCATCGATCCGGGCGTGCAGCGCGGTGAGTGCGTCGGGGCTGCCCGGGAAGACGCCGACCAGGGCATGCGGGTCGCCGGTCAGCTGCCGGCGGAGGTGGTCGGCCCGCCCGGCGAGCTCGCCGGCCGACAGCCGAAGCGCCCGCGCGGCGAACCGGTAGCCGTCATCGGCGTCCACCACCGCCGGCAGGTCGGGCGGGTGACCGGGCAGGCAGGCGAGCGTCTCGACCAGGTCATGGCCGGCGGTACGCAGCACGACCTGGTGCGAGGCCCCGAGTAACCGCAGGCGCAGCAGCCCTGCCGGCTGCGAACCGGGCGGCTGCGAACCGGAGCTGGAGCGGGCACCGCCGCCGGCGCCCGGCAGCGGCAGCTCGAGCACGTGCAGGGCGGGTCGCTCGGCCAGACCCAGCGCGAAGCTGAGCTCCGCCGCGCTGGTGTCGACGTACGGTGCGTCCAGGGCGACCAGCATGTCAGGCCTTCCCGACGGTAGGTGCCTGACCGGCGGAGGGGTAGATCATCACCTCGGCGCGGTGCAGCACCTCGCCGAAGCCGACCTCCCACCGGCCCGAGTCGCCAAAGCCTTCGAAGGACAGCCGGGCGTTGTCCGGGGCGGTGTAGTCGAAGTAGCGCACGAAGCCGCTGGGGGCCAGCCCGGTCGCCCCGACGCTGGTGAACCGGGCCTGGCCGGACTCGTCAAGCCGGTACCGGCGCCCGGCGACGTCCACCGCAGCCGGGCCGGGCTGCAGGTGTTGCAGGTCGGGCCCGGCCGCCCGCCACAACACCAGCTCCAGGTCGGGATCGGACTCGACGGAGAGCCACAGCTTGTCGCCCCGCGCGTCGTCGAGGAAGTGCTCGCTCCAGGTCCAGCTGCCCTCGGCGAAGTGCAGGCTGCCGCGGACCGCGTACGACTGTGCCCGGATCTCCACGATGTCGCCGGGGCCGAGGCGACGCGGATCGCCACGCAGCGCGTCGGTGTCCCCGGTGTGGAACGGGTCGACCGGTCCCCCACCGGACCTTTTTCGAGAGCTGCCGCCGCGGGTCCGGGTCTGCCACACGGCGATCGCCGCCACCACCACACCAGCCGTCGCGATCAGGCATCCCAGCCCGGTCACCAGGTAAGCAATGGTCCCGTTCATCATCGCCGCCGTCCTCCGCACGTCGCACCGGTCGACGACCGTAACAAGTGCGCGCACGTCACTCACCGGTAGCGCGACTAAGTGACGGGTCAGCTACAGAAAGCAGCGACTTCAGTGCAGGTGTGTGTCGAACCATCCGGCGGCGTCGGCGGCGACCCGGTCCAGCGCGCCCGGCTCGGCGAACAGGTGACCGGCGCCTGGCACCACCCGCAGGTCGTGCGGAGCCCGCAGGGCAGCCGCAGCCGCCGCGTTGAGCTCTGCGACCTGCGGATCAAGCTCCCCGACCAGCAGCAGGGTCGGTGCCCGCACCTCGGCCAGGACGTTCCCGGCCAGGTCCGGCCGACCGCCCCGCGACACCACGGCACCGACCCGTTCCGGCCGGGACGCGGCGGCACTCAGCGCCGCCGCCGCGCCGGTGCTGGCGCCGAACAGCCCTACCGGTAGGCCGTCGAGCTCCGGCTGTTCGACGGCCCAGTCCACCACCGCGGTCAGCCGCCGGCTGAGCAGGGCGATGTCGAAGCGCAGTTGGGCGGTGGTCGCGTCGATCTGCTCCTCTTCCTTGGTCAGCAGATCGGCCAGGACGGTCGCGAGGCCGGTCGCGTGCAGCCGGCCGGCCACCATCCGGTTGCGTGGACTGAGCCGGGAGCTGCCGCTGCCGTGGGCGAACAGCACCACCGCGCGGGTGCGGGCGGGCACCACCACGTCAGCGTCGAGCGCGACGTCGACGGCGGGGACGCGGGTCGCGGTGTCCTGGGCCACCTGGGCCGGATACCCGGCCGGCGACCGGTCATGCCTGCGACTTGACGATCAACCGTTGGCCGGCGGATCGCCCTGGCTGCCGGTGTCCAGCTCACCCCGTTACTGGACCGACCTGGTGGCCGACCGGTACGCGACGAGCAGTGCCCGTGCCTTGAGCATCGTCTCGTCGTACTCGTCGGCCGGGTCGGAGTCCAGCACGATGGCACCGCCGGTGCCGACGGTGAATCCGTCGCCGGTCAGCACCGCGGTACGGATCACGATGCTGAGATCGGCACCACCGCCAAGGCCGAAGTAGCCGAGGGCACCGGAGTAGATCCCCCGGGCCCGCTGCTCCAGCCGGTCGATGATCTCCATGGTGCGCAGCTTCGGCGCACCAGTCATTGACCCGCCGGGGAAACACGACCGTACGCAGTCGACCGCGCCTACCGACGGACGCAGCCGCCCTTCGACGGTGGACACCAGTTGGTGCAGGGTGGAATAGGTCTCGGTGGCCAGGAACCGGGGAACGCGCACCGAGCCGACCTCGCAGACCCGGCCGAGATCGTTGCGGAGCAGGTCGACGATCATCAGGTTCTCGGCCCGGGTCTTGGGCGAGCTGGCCAGCGTACGACGTAGACGGTCGTCCTCGTCGGCGTCGTCCGCGCGGGCCGAGGTGCCCTTCACCGGGCTACTGTCGACCCGGCCGTCCGGGCGGATGCGCAGGAACCGTTCCGGTGAGGAGCTGGCCACGGCGATGTCGTCCAGCCGCAGGTAGGCGGCGTAGGGCGCGGGGTTGGTCCGGCGCAGCGTCTGGTAGTAGGCCAGCGGATCCGCGACCGGTGGCAGCCGCAACTGGTTGGTCAGGCAGATCTCGTAGCTCTCGCCGCGGCGCAGCTGAGTGCGGGCCGCGTCGACGTCAGCGAGGTAGTGGCTGCGGTCGCGGGCGGACGTCACCCACCGCCGCAGGTCCGTCCCGGCGGGCGGTGCCGCCGACTTGCCGGACGGCCCGGGCCGCGCCGACGACGGCACCACCCGCAGCCGGGTCGCCGTCGCCGCCAGCCAGTCCCGGGCGGCGCGCTGCCCGGCGTCGTCGACGCTCAGCGCCACCAGGTAGGTGCGCCGGTGTAAATGGTCGACGGCCACCAGCCGGTCGGCGAAGATCCAGACCGCGTCGGGGGTGTCGGCCCGGCGGGCGGTGGTGGGCGCGCAGTCGGCCTTCATTTCGTAGCCGAGATAGCCGACGTAGCCGCCGGCGAAGTCGAACGGCAGCTCGGCTGGGGGCATCCGCCGCCGCGCCAACCGCTGGCGCAGCACGTCGAGTATGCCGCCGGGCTCCTGCTCGACCGGACGGGCCGGCCGGCGCACCTCGACCCGGCCGCTGCCGACCCGGTAGCTGAGCACCTCGGCCAGCGGTCCGTCGGCGTCACCGAGGAAGGAGAACCGGGAACGCCCGGCCGCGACGTCGGCGCCGTCGAGCCAGTACGCGTACTGTGCGTCGGCGTACAGCTCCAGGAAGGCCGCCTCGGTGTCGATCTCCGTGTCGACGACCGTCACGTCGCACCGCCAGCCGGGGTCGGCAGCCGCAGGGTCAGGGGCCGGCTGCCGGGTTGTCACCGACGCGGTGGCGGCGCGGCGCGGCCCGGCCGTCACCGGACGGACGGTGGCGGTATCAGTGGCGGTGGCTGGCCCGACGGCCCGCGCCAGGGCCAGGAAGTTGCCGACCAACCGGGCGCCGTGTTCGGTGCCGATCGACTCCGGATGGAACTGCACACCCCAGCGGGGCAACCGACGGTGCGTCACCGCCATCACCGTGCCGTCGGCGGCCCTCGCGCTCACCATGAGGTCCGCCGGCACCGGTTCGGTCACCTGCAGCGAGTGGTACCGGACCGCCGCGAAACCCTGGGGTATGCCGGCGAACAGTCCGGTGCCGGTGTGCCGCACCCGGTCGACCTGGCCGTGCCGGGCCCGTCGCTGGTCGACCCGCGCGCCGGCGTGCAACGCGATCGCCTGGTGACCGAGGCACACCCCGAGCACCGGCAGATCACGCCGACGGTCGAGCAATTCCCACCCCCAGCCGAGGTCGGTCACCCGGTGCGGCCGACCTGGGCCGGGCGAGATCACCACGCACTGCGCGGCGATCTGGTCGACGGCGGCGAGCCGGGGGTCGTCGTTGGCCAGCACGGTCGGCTCGCTGCCGGCGACCGCCGCGAGCAGCTGGAAGAGGTTGTACGTGTAGGAGTCGTAGTTGTCGACCAGCAGGATCCGCACCCGCCACCTCCCACCGCGTCACGGCACCGGCCGATTGTCCACCATCCGCCGGAGCGTGTTCTCGCGGTCGCCGACGGCGCCGGCGCCGGCAGGTACCGGAACGGCTCACCTGTCGGCCTCCGGGGCGGTCTCACCGACCAGTCGTTCGACGGTCGCCGGCGCGTACACCCGGGCACGGCCTACCAGCGCGACGATGAGCGGAGCGAGGACCGCGGCGAGGCCGAGGACCGCGGCCTGTTGTGCCTCGGTGAGCGGCAGGCCGAACGCGGTCACCACGCCCAGCAGCGCGGTGACTGCGGCGGTGATGCCGCCCACCGACCACAGCGGTTCGGAACTGCCCGGATTAGGGGTGACGGTCACGGGAAACCTCCTGGTCGAGCGGACACCGCCAAGACGCGGGACCGGGCCGGGAGGTTGACCGGTGCTGGTCAGATCGCGGTGACACTGAACTCTGCGGTCCGCACCACCTGACCGTGCTGGAATTCGAAGAACAGCTGGTAGGTGCCGGCCGACGGGACCTGGACGGCGAACGCCACCACCGAGCTCGGGTTGGTCGCCGGGGCCGGATGCACGTGCAGGTAGCCGAGGTCGCCGTGGCGCAGCGCGACGAGGTGGCCGAACGAGCCGAGATACGGCTCCAGGTCCGGCACCGGCTCGCCGTCGCGGCCGAGCCAGACCAGTACCTGGGAGGCCTCACCTGGACGCAGTCCGCCGTCCAGGGTGACTGTGTAGCCGTCGACCAGGACGGTCGCTTCGTCCACCGGGGCAGCCGGGCGGATCGTGTACCCGCCGGTGACCAGCAGGTCCGCGCCGAGCGTCAACGACGTGTCGGCACCGGCCGGGACGAAGTCGGCGATCATCCGGTAGGCGCCGCCGCCGGGCAGGGTGATGCCCACCCGCCAGGTGCCGGCCGGGTCCCGCTGCGGGTGCAGGTGCTGGTAGCCGGCGAAGTCCCGGCCGACCACGACCAGGTGCAGATCCCGCTCGTGGTTACGCCGGTAGCCGGTCAACGGTGCACCGTCCGGGCCGAGGATCCGAAAGGCCAGCTCGGCGGCGGCCTCGGCGGTGGTCGGAGCATCCAGCAGATCCAGCCGGTATCCGTCCTGGCTGACACCGAGACCGCCGACCACATGTCCGGCGTGGGCGGCGGTGGACCCGCCGACCGCCGACGTACCGGCAGCCGGGCCGGTCGCCCGGCCGGCGACGAACCCGGCGGCGGCGACCAGCAGGGTCAGCGTCGCGGCCGTGACGATCCGGCTGGTCGGTCGGCGGCCGGTCGGTGCCGGGGCAGCACCCGGCGACCCTGGCGGGGCGGCAGCCGGCGACCCCGCCGGCGCGGCAGCCGGCGGGGTCGTGTGTCGGGTGGTGGAGGTCGTCATCAGACCGGAATCCGGCGGTCGACGGTCACCGGCCGGTCTGCGGCCGACGTGACAGCGGGCAGGTTCGGCCGGAGCACGAACAGCCCTTGCTCGATGCCGCTGACCACCACCGTTCCGCTGGCGAAGTACGGGTACACACTCCATGCCCCGTTCATCGAGGCGGAGTCGCTCGACGGGTAGACGTCGAAGTACCCAGCTTCGGTCAGCGTCCCGGCGGCGATGCCGCTCAGGTCGAGGATGCGCAGTCCGGCCCGGTAGTTGGCCTGGTAGCTGTAGTTGCCCTTGACGTACTGGTTGTGGTCGGTGGCCGCCGCCGAGGAGGTATGGGTACCGATGTGCCGGGGCGCGTCAAGGTCGTACAGGTCGAAGACGAAGGTCCTCGTCCCGCCACCGGCGCGGGTCTCGTCCAGCTCGTCGTCGAGGACGAAGTACCGGTGGTTGTCGGTGAGCCAGCCCTGATGGGTGTACTGCCGGCCGGAGTACGCGGCCCGGACGATCTGCCGAGGACTGGCCTTGCTGGTCACGTCGACGATGGTTACGGTGTCCTCGTTGGAGCTGACGCAGATCTCCCGGCCGGTGTAGGCGCTGTCCGGGCCCTGGTAGACGACGCACTGGGTGTCGTGGGTGTAGCCGTCCTGGTTGACGCATCCGGCGTAGGCCGGAGATGTGGGCGTCCTGATGTCGATCATGTGCAGGCCGCCCCGGCAGGTGTTCGATCCCACCGCGTACGCGTATCCGGTCTGCTCGTTGATCGCGATGTTGTGCGAGTTGCCGAACCGGTTGTAGTGCGCGTCCGCAGTGAAGGTCTGCGGGCTACCCACGCCGCGCAGCCGGGTCAGGTCGAACACCTGCATTCCGTGGCCACGGACGTCGGCGACGACGAAGGCGTGGTTGCGGTGGACCTTTATGTCGCGCCAGATCGCGGTCCGGTTCTGGTAGGCCGGCAGGTTGCCGAGGTACACCGGCGCGGTGGCATCGGTGACATCGACAAACGAGGTGCCGTTGCGGCGCCCGACGATCGCGTACTCGCGGCCGGTGCCCGGATCCGTCCAGCCCCAGATGTCGTTGGCCTGGCTGCCGCCGATCTGGCTCAGTGGCAGGAAGGCCATCAGGTCCACGTTGCGGCATGGGTAGCCGCCGGCCTGGCCGTTGCTGCAGTTCACCTGCGCCAGCGCGGTGAGCTGCTGGGTTGGCTCCCGCTGGGCCATGAAGGCCACGGCCGAGGACCGGCCGGCGGGTGTGTCGGGGTCGTGAGCCGACGACGCCCCGGGTAGTCTGGCGAGCAGCCCGCCGACCAGGGCCAGTGTGACAGCGGCTGTCGTCCATCGGGTTCGCATCCGGGCCTCCCCTGCCGTCGCTGCGATCGCCGCCGCCGGCTGCCCGTCAGGCGGCTCCCGACCGACCTTCGGACGCCGTCGCGTCGGCTCCTGCGCCAGGCGTGCGACGTCCGAAGTGTCCGGTCAAGAGCCGGGGAGGATACCGAACCGCTCATACCGGATCGGTTATCCGACGCGGGCCATCCCGCCGTAGCCGAGCTGCCGGGACGGAGTCTGTGCGTCCACGTCGAGACCCGGGTCGGGCCGCCAGTCCGCCATCAGGGTCACGCCGGGCTCGACCAACTCCATCCCGTCGAACCAGGAGGTGATGGTGGCCTTGTCCCGGACGTAGAGGTTCGCGCCGACGCCGGCCCGGTAGGCGGCGACCATCCGGTCCACCTGCCCACGGGTCTCCTCGTCCGCGGTGTCCGCGCTGAGGTGCGACATCGCGATGTAGCTGCCCGGTGCAAGCGCGTCCCGGTAGGCCGCGACGAGCCCGGCCGGATCCTCGTCGTCCTGCACGAAGACGAGCAGCCCGCCGAGGACGATGCCGACCGGCTGCGACAGGTCGATCAGCTCGCGGACCGCCGGATGCGACCACACCTGGTCGGGGTACTTGCCATCGACCTCAGCCATCGCCACCAGCGGTTCCGTGGCGAGGATGTCGTCACCATGGACGACAGCCGAATGGTCGTTGTCCACGTAGATCACCCGGGCCTGCGGATCCAGGGCGTGCGCCACCTCGTGCGTGTTGCCGACCGTCGGCAGTCCTGAGGCGATGTCGATGAGCTGCCGCACGCCCCGGCCGACCAGGTAGCGCACCGAACGGCGCAGCCAGTCGCGGTTGCTCCGGGCGAGCAGGTCGACGCTGGGCAGCATCAGCTTGATGCGTTCGGCCCGCTCACGGTCGATCGCGAAGTTGTACAGTCCACCAAGGTAATAGTCGTAGATTCGGGCGATGTTGGCGTTTTCCACATCGGCTCGTACATCGCCCGACTGTCCGATAGTTGCCGTCATTTGCACGACCCTTCAGCGAGATGACGGACACACCGGACAGGCGCGCCCGCGAACACGAATGCTGGCACGGCAACTGTAAGTGGGATCATCGAGTCCAGACAGTGCCACGGGATGATCGCACTGGTGCACAGCGACGAGATCCATCGGGCCATTTCCGGGTTTTCCAGTCCGTATCAGCTGTCGGCCGGCCCGGGCCGACGGCGGCCCGACCACTGCCCGGCGTCGATTTTCGGTCCGCCACCCGTCAACGAACTACGATCACCGTAGGTGAACAAGCGCACACCGACGGGTCTGGGTCGGTACGTCCGGACGCAGGTACCGCGAGGCCGCTGCGGAGGCAGGCATGGACGAGACCCGGCCGACGCGCGGCGGGCTGCGCTCGGTCCGTCCCGGCGCCCGGGTCGACCGGCTGGAGATCTTCTTCGACCTGGTCTTCGTCTTCGCGTTCTACAACATCGCCCGGGTGACCTCACCGGCCAGGGTCTCGTCGCCGGGATGCTGATCCTGGCGCTGCTGTGGTGGGCGTGGTGTTCACACCTGATGCTCGCCAACCGAATCCGGCTCGGGAGGGCATCGCCCCGCTGGTGATGTTCGCGGCGATGGCAGCGGTCTTCACCGCCGCGCTGACCATCCCGCAGGCGTTCACCGACAAGCCGAGCGGCCTGCCCGGTCCGCTGCTGATGGCCGGCTGCTACCTGGTCGTCCGGGGCCTGCACCTGCTGCCGTACCTGGGTCTGTCGTCGAACGTCGTGTTCGCGTTGCAGGTCGGCTGTTGGCTGGCCGCGCTGACGGTCGAGTACGCCGCCGGATACCTGCTGACCACCTGGGGATGGGCGGTGCGGGCGGCCAACCACTGGGTGGAGCGGTTCGAACTCATCCTGATGATCGCGCTGGCCGAACTGATCGTGTCGGTCGGCGTCGGCAGCGACCTGATCGCCCGGCCGGTCACCTGGCCGGCGGGTGGCGGCGCGACCTTCGCGGTGGCGGTCGCCGCCGCCCTGTGGTGGTCACACTTCGACCTGGTCGCGCCGGCCGCGCTGCAGGCGTTCCACGCCACGTTGTTCTTTGTCGCCCAGGTGGGGTTCCAGGCCCGGATGCTCGGCACGGTCACCGTCACCCGGGTCGCGGTCGTCGGTGTGCTGGTCGGGCTCGTTCCGGTCGCCGCCCGGGCGCCGGCGCTGGCTGGTACCGCGCTGCTGGCCGTGGTGTGCGTCGGCCTGGTCCTGGCCGAGCTGGTGCTGCTGCGGAAGTCCCGCCGGCGGCTGCGGGAGGCGTCGATGCACGAGCGGCTGACCCACGAGGCCCGCGAGTCGGCGTGGCGGCAGCGCCGCTACCACCGACCGGCCGGCGCAGGACCGGTCAGCGGGGGTCAGCGGCGGCGAGCACCACCAGCAGCTCGAACCGTCGGTCCGGGTCGTCCAGGTCGCCGCCGAGCAGCGTCCGCAGCCGCCTGAGCCGGTAGCTGACGGTCTGGGGATGGATGAACAGGTCGGCGGCGACCGCCGACCTGGACCCCCAGTGCCGCAGCCAGCTGTGCAGCGTACGCAGCAGTCCGTCGCGCTGGGCGGGCGGCAGCGCGGCGAAGGGCGCCAGCCGGCGGCCGGTCAGCACCGCCAGCGCGTCGGGCTGGCCGTGCAGCGCCAGCACGGTGAGGTGGTCCTCGGCGAAGACGGCGGTACGGTCGACGGGACCGCCCTGGTCGGCTCCGCCGGTCCGGACGACGGTCGCCGCGAGCTCGGCAAGTCGTACCGCCTGGGGCACCTGCGGCCAGGGCAACGCCGGGCCCACCGTGGCCCGCCAGCCGCGCAGTGCGTCGGCCAGCGCCGGTCGGGTGGTCCGGGGGCCGGCGCGCAGCAGCAGTACGGCGTCGCGGCCCCGGTCGACCACGATCCCGTCGGTACCGAACCGGAACCGTGCGTCGCGGGCCTGCCGGGCCGGCAGCACGACCGGCAGCACGGTGGCCAGGTCCCGCCAGCCGGCCCGGGCGGCGGCCGCCGCGACGGTGGCGGCGCCGGCTCCGCCGACCAGCAGCAGTTCGCCGAGCTGCCGGCGGGCCCGGTCGCCCTCACCGGACTGTTCGCGCAGCTGGCGGGCGAACCCGTCGGTGCCGGCCGCAGCCAAATCGTCGACGAAGCCGGTGACCGCGTCGGCGCAGTCGGCAAGGGCCTCGGCGTCGACCGGTCGCACCGTGGCGAGCGCCTGACCGACCTGACGCAGCAGCAGTCGGCCGGCCACCCGCAGGGCGGCGAGCAGTGCCTGGGGGCCACGGTCCTCCCGGGCCTCGGCCGCGCCGAGCGCGACGAAGACCTCCCGCACCCGGGGCGGCAACGCCGGCTCGGTGGTGCCGACCAGATCCAGGAAACGCTGGAGGGCCACGTCGACCGCGGTCCGGACGTCGGCCTGGAGTTTCGGGTCGTCGATCCCGACGAACTCAGGGGTCAGTTCGGTCACCGCGGCGGCCACCGTGTCGACCACCGCCGCCAGCCGGGGCCGCATTGCCGGGGCCAGCTCGACGGGTAGCCGCTGCCAGGGGGTGACGGTCACCGGACGGACGGGCACCCCGCCATCCTGTCACGTGGCGACAATCCGGTCGGGGAATCCGGCCCAGAGCAGCGGGTAGACGGCAGCGTACGCAGGCGAGGATTGTCACATGGTGACAATCCGGTCGCTGTTTTCCGCTGCCGGCGGGACGGTGTCCCAGCGCCGGCCGGCAGCGAGGATAGGTTCTTCGCCGCGTACCCCGGAGGACCGGAGGACCCGCCATGGACCACCACACTTCCCGCCGACACGTCGTCGAGATGTGTCGAACCATGCTGGACCGGGGCTATCTGAAGGCCACCGAGGGCAACGTGTCGGTCCGGGTTCCGGGGCACCGGCTGTACGCCGTCACGCCGAGCAACTACGACTACGACCGGATGCGGATCGAGGACGTCTGCCTGGTCGACTTCGACGGTACGCACGTACCCGACGGCACCGGTAGTGACCTCGCGCCATCGATCGAGGCCGGGATGCACGCCAACATCTACCGGCAGCGGCCCGACGTCAACGCGATCGTGCACACCCACCAGCCGTACGCCTCGGCCCTGGCGTTCCTGCGCCGTCCGATCCCTGCGCTCACCGACGAGCAGGTGCGCTTCCTCGGCCGCGAGGTGGCGATCGTCGACTACGCCCCGTCCGGCACCGGGATGCTGGCCCGCAACGTGCAGAAGAAGGTGGCTAGCGGCGACAACGCGTTCATCATCGCCAACCACGGGGTCGTCGCGCTGGGGACCGAACCGGACCGCGCGGTGTTCAACATGGCACTGCTGGAGAAAGTGTCGATCGCCTATCTCCTGGCGTTGACCAGCGAAGCCGGCAAGGTCTACACCATCCCGACCGCGGTCCGGGAGGTCGCGTTCACCAAGCTGCGCGCCGATGAGAAGCGGATCGCCGCGCAGATCACCGAGGCGGTTCCGCCGGTGCGGGTGCCCGCAGATGAGCAACTGCCCAGTGCGGACGCGGTGGCGGCGGCGATCGCCACCGCCGGGCCGCCGGTCGCCGACACCACCACCGTGCAGACCCCGGGCAGCGAGTCCGCGCGACTCGGCTACGCGATCACCGAGTACCTCGACGTCGACGACACGATGCGCCGGCTCAAGGCCCTGGTCGCTCAGCCGGTACGCGGGTTGCGTCACGACGCGATGCTCGACGTGCTCGGCTACTTCAACGACCGGTGCCGGGCCAGCAAGGAGATCACCGAACGGGCAAAACGCCGCATCCCGGGCGGGGTGCAGCACAACCTGGCCTTCAACTACCCGTTCCCGTTGGCGATTGACGCGGCCGACGGCGCCTACCTGACCGACCGCGACGGCAACACCTACATCGACTTCCTGCAGGCCGGTGGCCCGACGATCCTGGGCAGCAACTACGGCCCGGTCAACGAGCAGGTTGCCGCGGTGGTGAAGGAGTCGGGGCCGGTGACCGGGCTGTTCCACGAGTACGAGCTGAAGCTCGCCGAGATCATCCACCGGTACCTGCCGCACATCGAGATGTACCGGTCGCTCGGCTCCGGCACCGAGGCGGTGATGGCGGCGGTCCGGGGTGCCCGCGCCTTCACCGGCAAGCACATGGTGATCAAGGTCGGCGGCGCCTACCACGGCTGGTCCGACACGATGGTGTACGGGCTGCGAGTGCCCGGCACGTACCGGATGAACGCCAAGGGCATCCCGTTCGGCGCCACCGCCAACACCCGGGAGGCGTTCCCGCACGATCTCGGCGCGTTGCGCCGCAAACTGATCGAGAACCGGGTCCGCGGCGGCACCGCCGCGGTGATCGTCGAGCCGCTCGGCCCCGAGTCCGGCACCCGACCGGTGCCACGTGACTTCAACGCCCGGGTCCGCGCGTTGTGCGACGAGTTCGGCGCGCTGCTGATCTTCGACGAGGTGGTCACCGGGTTCCGGGTCGGGCTCGGCGGGGCGGCCGGCTACTTCGGCGTCATCCCCGACCTGACCGTGTTCGGCAAGGCGGTCTCCGGCGGCTACCCGATGGCCGGCGGCGTCGGCGGGCGGGCCGAGGTGATGGCCGTCTTCGGCGCCGGGCTCGACGGGCGCGGCGGGACGCACATCCAGGTCGGCGGCACCCTGTCGGCGAACCCACTGTCCTGCGCGGCCGGCTACTTCGCCATCGCCGAGATGGCCCGGACGAACGCCCCGGTGATCGCCGGTCGGGCCGGGGACCGGCTCACCCGGGGGCTGCAGCGGCTGATCGACCGGTACGGTCTGCCGTACGTGGCCTACAACCAGGGGTCGATCGTGCATCTGGAGTGCAGTGGCGTCATGCTGCTCGACATGCGCAACCCGATCAAGCTGCTCAGGGAGAACAAGTCCCGCAAGCGGCTGATGGAGCAGATGGGTGCGGCGTACACGGCGCACGGTGTCGTCACCCTGGCCGGCTCCCGGATGTACACCTCGATGGCCGACACCGACGAGGTGATCGACTCCGCGCTGGACCGTTTCGACCGGGTGTTCGCGCAGGTGGAAGGGGTCTGACCCGGTGCCGGCCACGCCCCCGCAGGTTCTCGCGATCGACCTGGGCACCTCCGGGATGAAGGCGGCGCTGGTCGCAGTGGACGGCACGGTGACCGGCTGGGCTCAGCGGCCGGTGCCGCTGGTGGTGCTGCCCGGCGGCGGTGCCGAGCAGGACCCGCACGACTGGTGGCGGGCGCTCGCCGAGGTGGTCGCCGAACTCGGCCGGGCTCATCCGGAACACCTGCGGGCGGTCACCACCGTCTGCTCGTCCGCGCAGGGTGAGGGGACCATCGCGGTGGACGCCGCCGGTGAACCCCTCACCCGCTGTATCACCTGGTTGGACATGCGCGGTGCGGCGCACCTGCGTCGGCAGTTCGGCGGCTTTCCGGCGTACGGCGGAATGTCGGTCCGCCGGATCGTCCGCTGGCTGCGGCTGACCGGCGGGATGCCGTCCGCCACCGGTAAGGACCCGGCCGCACACATGCTGCTGGTCCGCGACACCATGCCGCAGGTGTACGCGCGGACCGCGACCTTCCTCAACGCGCTGGACTGGATCAACCTCAAGCTGACCGGCCGTACGGTGGCCACGGTCGACTCGATCCTCACCTCGTGGGTGACGGACAACCGCCGACCCGACCGGGTCCGCTACTCCCCCGCCCTGGTCGCCGACTGCGGCATCGACGCGGACAAACTGCCGCCGATCGTGGCCTGCACCGAGGTGATCGGCACGCTGTGCCCGGACGCCGCCGCCCACCTCGGTCTGCCGCCGACCGTCCAGGTGGTGGCCGGGGCGATCGACACCACGGCGGCGGCGATCGGCGCCGGCACCACCGCCGACGACGACCCGCACCTGTACCTGGGTACCTCGTCGTGGATCGCGGCGCACGTGCGGCGCAAGAAGACCGACCCGGTCGCGCAGATCGCCGCCGTGCCGTGCGCGATCGGCGACCGGTACCTGATGACCGCGCTGCAGGCCACCGCCGGGGCGAACCTGACCTGGCTGAAGGACAAGATCGTCGAGTACGACGATCCGCTGGTCGGTGCCGGCCGCCTCGCCACCGACGAGACGTCGATCTTCGACGCGTTCGACGCGATCCTGCCGACCGTGCCGGCCGGCGCGAACGGGGTGCTCTACCTGCCGTGGCTGTACGGCGAACGCGCCCCGGTCGACGATCCGGACCTGCGTGCCGCGTTTGTCAACATCTCGCTCGACACCAACCGCTCGGATCTGTTGCGGGCCGTCTTCGAAGGCGTCGCGTTGAACACCCGGTGGCTGTCGGCGGCGGTCGACCGGTTCCTCGGCACCCCGGTGACCTCGTTGACGGTCACCGGTGGCGGTGCCCGGTCGACGGCCTGGTGCCAGATCTTCGCCGACGTGCTCGGCGTCGAGGTGCGTCGGGACCCGGACCCGGTCGCGGTCAACGCCCGTGGCGCCGGCTGGATCGGCGCGGTCGGCACCGGGCAGCTGACGTTCGGGCAGATCCCGGCGTTGCTGCGGACCGACCAGGTGTTCGCCCCGACGGCGGCGCACCGCGTCCGCTACGACGAACTCTTCGACGTCTACCGGGAGCTGCACCGCCGACTCGC
Organism: Micromonospora sp. ABR4_055; assembly: GCF_056160425.1. Taxonomy (NCBI): domain Bacteria; kingdom Bacillati; phylum Actinomycetota; class Actinomycetes; order Micromonosporales; family Micromonosporaceae; genus Micromonospora; species Micromonospora sp. ABR4_055. The sequence continues at coordinate 54,063 of NZ_JBSWXD010000007.1, read as the reverse complement.
CCCGGTGTACCGGCGGATGCCCGGTGGTGCACATCGGACCGATCGACGAAGATAGCGGCATGGTCCGATCCGTTCCCGCCACCCGGCACGCGGTCGTCATCGGCGGCAGTCTCGCCGGGCTGTGCGCGGCCCGCGCCCTCGCCGAACACGTCGACCGGGTGACCGTCGTCGACCGCGACCGGTTCCCCGACACGCCGCAGGTCCGCGCCGGCGTCCCGCAGGCGCACCATCTGCACGTGCTGATCACCGCCGGGCAGCGCGCGCTCGATCAGCTCTTCCCCGGTCTGATCGCCGAACTGCACGCCGCCGGCGCGGTCCGGGTCGACGCGCCGACCGACGTCCTGTACCTCACAGCGACCGGCTGGCGGGAACGGTTCCCGGCGACCCACCAGCTGGTCGGGACCAGCCGGGAACTGCTCGACTGGACGGTGCGTCAGCGGCTGGCCGTCGATCCACGCATCCGGTTCGAGCCGGCCCACGACGTGGTCGGGCTGCTCGGCGCCGACGGCCGCGACGCGGTCACCGGCGTACGGATGCGTCCCCGCGCGGCGGGTGCCGCCGAGCGGAACCTGCCGGCCGACCTGGTGGTGGACGCCAGCGGCCGCGGCTCACACGTGCCGGACTGGTTGGCCGAGCTCGGCTACGGCCGCCCCGACGAGACCCGGGTCGACTCCGGACTCGGCTACGCGAGCCGGCGCTACCTGCTGCCGCCGGGCGCCAGTAACGGGTGGAAGAACATCGTGGTGATGCCGCAGCCGCCACGCTCTGGTCGGGGCGGGGTGATCTACCCGATCGAGAACGGACGGTGGATGGTGACCCTCGGCGGACTCGGCGGGGACCACCCGCCGACCGATGAGGCCGGTTTCCTGGAGTTCGCCCGCGGGCTGCGCAGCCCGCTGATTCACCAGGCGATCCGCGACGCCACGCCCGACTCACCGATTCACGGGTTCCGCAACACCGCCAACCATCGCCGCCGGTACGAGGCGATGCCACGCTGGCCGGACGGGTTCGCGGTGGTCGGCGACGCCTCGTGCACCTTCAACCCGGTCTACGGCCAGGGAATGGCCGTGGCTGCCCGGACGGCGGTGGTGCTGGCCGAGCAGCTGCGCGACAGCGGTGGCACGCTGGGCCGCGCGGCGCAGGCCCGGGTGGCCGACTGCAGCGAGACCGCCTGGCTGATCGCCACCGGCGCCGACCTGCGGTACCCGACGACCGTCGGGCCACGGCCACGGCGCGGCGGTGGACTGTCCCGCTGGTACCTGGACCGGGCAGCCGACGTGGCCAACCGCGATCCGTACGTGCAGCGCGCCCTGACCGACGTGTTCCACCTGGTCGCACCGTTGTCCGCAGTGGTCCGCCCGGCCGTCGCGCTGCGGGTGCTGCGCGGTCGGCCCGGCCCGCAGCTGGTCGCACCGCCGTCGAGCTGACGCTGCCGACGCGGATGAGACTCCTACGGAGCCGGTGGGCGGCGCCGGCCACGGTCCTGGTGTGGCTGATCACCCGGGCCGCGCTGATGGCGGTCTACGCACAGCTCGTTCCCGGGTTGGACGCCGGTGAGGTGTTCGCCGACGTCGACCTGTACCGACGGTGGAGCGGGCAGCTGCGCGACGGCCGGGTGCCGGGCGCCGACCCGATGTGGCAGTACCCGCCGGGCGCGGCGGCGTTGTTCGTCGCGGTCGGCTGGCTCGCCGAGTCGACGCGGACCGGCTACGCCACGGTCTCTGACCCGCCGGGACACCACACAACGGGCACCGGCCCTGCTGATCGTCGTGGCGACCGTACTGACCAGTGCCTACTTCCCGTGGTTCTATCCGGACGTGATCGGCACGCCGGGCTGGCCGGGGGTCGTGCTGCTGGCCGCCCGCAACGCGGTCCTGGTCGCCGCGACCGGGATCGGTCTGCACCGGCTGCTGGTCGGGCACCGGGTCGTGCCGGACGCGGCCCCGGCGATGGCCGGGCACCGGCCGCCGGTCGCCGGGACCGTCGGCCTTGGCAGAACCCGGGCATACAGTTAGGTTAGGCTCACCTCATCACTGAAGGGAGTGGGATGGGCCTCGAACGTACGACGGAGACCGGTACCGGCCGCCACCGGGTGGTGCTCACCGACCAGGTACAGATCGATGCTCTCGCGAAGGTCTACCGCCAGGTGCACGCCAAGGACCTGCACCTGACCGACCACACCGAGCCGTCGGTGGAGCAACGGCTGGAGTGGACGGCGCAGGCACCCGGATTCGCCGCCACCGTCGGCTACGTCGGCGACCAGCTGGTCGGGACGGTGATGGGGTGTCCGCTGCCGCCGGAGACGCTCTGGTGGCGCGACCTGAGGTCGGGTGCCGACCCGGACCTTGCCCGGGAGTGGCCGGGGCGGACCTTCGCCGTCTGCGAGGCGTTCGTGCTGCCCGAGTTCCAACGTCAGCAGGTCGGCGTGCCGCTGTTCTCCCAACTGCTGGCCAGCCGCACCGAGGAACGGGTGTCACTGGCGGTCGCCGATTCCAACTCCCGGGTGCTGCGCAGCATGCGGGTGCTGGGCTGGCAGCACGTCGGCGACCTGGTGCCCTTCCTCGGCTGGCGCCGGCACGCCATGTTCGTCCGACCGTTGCCCTGGTGATCCGGTCGGTCCCGGGAACGGCGCCGGACCGGTCGCGGGCCGGTACCGGCGCTGGTGGCGGACGCCGACGGCGACTCCGGCGAGGACCAGCACGATCGCGGCCACCGCGACCGCCGGGTAGCCGACCCGGGCCGCCGCCGTCAGGCCGAGCGCCGCAGCCAGGTAGGAGCAGACCAGCCCGAACGACGACAGCACAGTGAAGTCGGTACCCCCGGTGCCCGGCCGGGAGTAGTCCATGTTCACCGTGTACAGCGCGACGTTCGCCACCGTGTACGCGGCCATGAAGCAGCACAACGCGACCGTGGTGAAGCCGCCGGCGGCCCGTCCGGTGAGCATCGGCAGCAGCAGCACGGTGGCGACGGCCAGCGACCCGCCGCCGGCCACCAGCACTCCGGCCCGCCCGATCCGGTCGACCAGGCCACCGGCCACCAGCCCGGCGACGACGGCCGGGACACTGGTGACGATCCCGGTCACGAAGCCGATCCGCTGCAACGACCAGCCGGCGTCGACCAGGGCCGGCGACACCAGGCCGTAGGCCGCCCCGGCTCCCATGTAGAGCAGGGGCACCACGCCGAGCGCCCAGCGGCGGCAGCCGGGCTGGCCGAGGACGGACAGCAGCGCACCGTACGCCTGACGCGCCCCGGCCGGCCGGGCGATCCGCTCGGGCTCGCGGAACCGCCACACCACCAGCAGCCCGGTCGCGGTGAGCGCGGCGAGCAGGCCGACCGCCGCCTGCCAGCCGAGCCGGTCGTAGACCACCACGCAGACGCCGCCGCCCAGAATGCTGCCGAGGTAGCTCGCCGACACCTGGATCCCGTTGCCGGTACCCCGGACCGAGTCGGCCAGCATCCGCACCGCGACCGCGTCGGCGGCAATGTCCTGGGTGGCGGACAGAAAGACGAACAGCGCGCAGATCAGCACCACCGGGCCGATCCGCCCGGTGGCCGGGTCGGCCGCGAGCAGGGCCAGCAGGGCCAGCACCATGCCGCTCTGCAGCACCAGCAGCCAGGAGCGGTAGTGGCCGCCGCGCCGTGGGCCGTACCGGTCCAGGACCGGTGCCCAGAGGAACTTCACCGGCCAGATCAGGCCGATCAGGTTGAGCAACGCGAGCGTGTCCAGCGAGGTGCCGCCGGCGCGCAGGATGCTGGCCAGCCCGACGGTGATGAACCCGAATCCCAGGTACTGGGTGACGTACAGCGCGGTCAGGGTCGACATGGTCCGCCCGCGGGCGGCGACGGCAGCGGTCATCCGGCCGCCCTCCCGCCGACGCCGAGCGGCCGCCCCGGAATCCACTGGGTAATCCACCTGGTGGGATGCAGGTCACAAGCACTCGCTCGGCCTCCGCTGACGGCATGAATCCGCTGGTCACGACGTACGACAGCGGTCCCGCCGAGGGGTGTGGGACGCACCCGCCGGCCCCGTACCCCGTGGAGAAGGGGTCCTGCCCAGTTCCGTTTCACCGGCCCTCCCAGTAGCCTCGCCTAAGTTAGGTTAGGTTACCCTTATGGAGGCGGTGTTGGAGAGGCCAATGTACCCGCATCTGTTCGGCCGGCACACGCTGGACACCTATGTGTCCAGCATCGACCGGACCGCAGCGGTTCTCGCCGACCGCGTACGGGCGGTCCGCCAGCCGTACTCCGGCGGCGCCGTGGCACCACTGCAGGCCAAGGTCGACGGCGTCGACCTGGACGCACCGCTCGGCACCACCGACGCCGCGCTGGACGAGGTCGCCGGCCTGTACCTGGACCACGCGGTGTGGTTCCACGAACCCACCTACCTGGCCCACCTGAACTGCCCGGTGGCGATCCCCGCGCTCAACGCCGAACTGCTGCTCGCCGCCGTCAACACCTCGGTCGACACCTGGGACCAGAGCACCACCGGCACGCTCATCGAGCGACGGCTGATCGCCTGGACGGCCGAGCGGATCGGGTTCGGCCCGACCGCCGACGGCGTCTTCACCAGCGGTGGCACCCAGTCGAACCTGCACGGTCTGCTACTGGCCCGGGAGGACCGCCTGGTCCGCGCCGACGCCGACCGGGACACGATGCTGCCCCGGCTGCGGGTCCTGGCCACGGCGGAGAGCCACTTCAGCGTCGGCAAGTCCGCCGGTCTGCTCGGGCTCGCCGCCGACGCGGTCGTCCCGGTCGCCACCGACGGCGCCGGCCGGATGGACCCGGTGGCGCTCGACGCCGAGATCGACCGGCTGCTCGACCAGGACCTGGTGCCGATGGCGGTCGTCGCCACCGCCGGCACCACCGACCGCGGCTGTGTCGACCCGCTCGCCGCGATCGGCACCGTCTGCCGCGACCGGGCGGTGTGGCTGCACGTCGACGCGGCGTACGGCTGCGGCCTGCTGGTCTCCACCCGCCACCGGCACCTGCTCGACGGCATCGCCGCCGCCGACTCGGTCACCGTCGACTTCCACAAGAGCTTCTTCCAGCCGATCAGCTCCAGCGCCATAATCGTCCGGAACGCGCCGACCATGCGGCGGGTCGCGGTGCACGCCGACTACCTGAACCCACGAACCGCGACCGTGCCGAACCAGGTCGACAAGAGCCTGCAGACCACCCGCCGGCTGGACGCCCTGAAGTTGTGGATGACGTTGCGGGCGATCGGCGCCGACCAGCTCGGCGAGATGTTCGACCAGGTCGTCGACCTGGCTCAGCAGGCCTACGGTCTGCTCCGCGAGTGCGACGACTTCGAGCTGGTCATGCGACCGGTGCTGAGCACCGTGCTGTTCCGGTACCGACCGGACTGGCTACCGGTGCAGGACTGCGACCGGCTGCTGCCCCGGCTGCGGGCCCGGCTGTTCGCCGACGGCACCGCGATCATCGCCGGCACCGTCGTCGACGGGCACTACTGGCTCAAGTTCACGCTGCTCAACCCGAACACCACCGTCGAGGACCTGCGTACCGTGATCGAGCTGATCCGCCGCACCGGCCAGGAGCTGCTCGACGCCGAATGGGATCCGGCGCTGATCGCCCCGGAGCCGGTCACCCCGGAGGTGTGCGCCAATGCGAACGTATGACTTCGTCGCCGTCGGGCTCGGGCCGTTCAACCTCGGTCTGGCCTGCCTGACCGCGCCGCTCGACGACCTGGACGGGGTGTTCCTGGAGCAGCGCGACGAGTTCGCCTGGCACCCCGGGCTGATGATCGAGGGAGTCACCATCCAGGTGCCGTTCCTGGCCGACCTGGTGACGATGGCCGACCCGACGTCGCCGTACTCGTTCCTCAACTATCTGAAGCAGACCGGTCGGCTCTACCGCTTCTACATCCGGGAGAACTTCTACCCGCTGCGCGCCGAGTACGACGCGTACTGCCGCTGGGCGGCGGCCCAGTTGCCCAACGTCCGGTTCGGCAGCCGGGTCGACCGGGTCGAGCACGACGCCGCCACCGGCGACTACCTGGTACGGGTCACCCGGGCCGACACCGGGGCGACCACGACGCTACGGACCCGGCGGCTGGTGCTCGGCATCGGCACCGTGCCGTACCGCCCGGCGGTGGTCCGGGACCTGCCCGGCCCTGCCGTGCACAGCGCCGACTACCTGGCGAACAAGGCCCGGCTGCAGAGCCTCGGGTCGGTCACCGTGGTCGGCAGCGGGCAGAGCGCCGCAGAGATCTACCTCGACCTACTGGAGGAGATCGACGCCCACGACTACCAGCTCAACTGGGTCACCCGGTCGCCCCGGTTCTTCCCGATGGAGTACACCAAGCTCACCCTGGAGATGACCTCACCGGAGTACGTCCGCTACTTCCACGCCCTGCCTGCGGCCAGCCGGGACCGACTCAACCGGGACCAGCGCAGCCTCTACAAGGGCATCAGCGGCGACCTGGTGGACAGCATCTTCGACACGCTCTACCGCAAGGACGTCGCCGGCCCGGTACCGACCACCCTGCTCACCGGCACCGCGCTGACCGGCGCGCACTGGGACACCGACGCCGGACGGTACCGGCTCGGCCTGCACCACCAGGAACAGGACCGAGGCTTCACCCTGGACACCGAGGGTCTGGTGCTGGCCACCGGCTACCGGCCGGCTGTGCCGACGTTCCTGGACCCGGTCCGCGACCGGATCCGGTGGGACGAACGGGGCCGGTTCGACGTGGCGCTCGGCTACACCGTCGACCACGGCGACCGGGAGATCTTCGTACAGAACGCCGAGGAGCACACCCACAGCCTCACCGCACCCGACCTGGGCATGGGGCCCTACCGCAACTCGGTGATCATCGCCAACATGCTCGGCCACGAGGTCTACCCGATCGAGCGGAAGATCGCCTTCCAGCACTTCGGCGCACCGTCGGACAGCGCCACACCGTCGGACAAGGCCGCACCGTCGGACAAGGCCGCACCGCCGAACAGTTCGGCCCCGCAGCGGCAGGAGGCGCTCATCCGGTGACTGCCGCCACGACGACCAGGTTCACCCTCGACGACCCGCTCGGCCGGATGACCATCGAACCGCTCGACGTCGCCGGTCACGCCGGCCTGCTGCACGCCTGGATCACCCACCCCCGGTCGGTGTTCTGGGGAATGCCCGACGCCGACCTCGACACCGTACGGCGCGAGTACCAGCTCATCGACGCCAATCCGCATCATCACGCGTGGCTCGGCCGGCTCGACGGCGTACCGCTGTTCCTCACCGAGACCTACGAACCGGCGCACAGCGAACTCGCCGGCCACTACCCCGTACAGCCCGGCGACGTCGGGATGCACGTGCTGGTCGCACCGCCGGACGGCGAGCCCCGGCACGGGGTCACGTCGGCGGTGATGCGCACGGTGATGACCTTCGTCTTCGCCGACCCGGCGCACCACCGGGTCGTCGTCGAACCCGATGTGCGCAACGAGGCGATCGCCGCGAAGAACGCCGAAGCCGGCTTCGTCGTCGACCGGCTGATCCAACTGTCCGACAAGCAGGCCCGGCTCAGCTTCTGTTCCCGGTCCGCGTTCCGCGTCAGCCGGCTGGGCGGTGCCGACGGATCCGCTGCGGAGAGCCCGATGACACCCCCCGCCCACCTCGCGCCGGGCCCGATCGCGGCCGCCCACCGCCAGCTGGTCGCCAAGGCCATCGCCGAGTTCAGCCACGAGCGGCTGATCCAGCCCCTACCCGACGACACGCTCCCGGCCGGCCCCGGCGGCGACGGGTACCGGCTGACGACCGACGACCGGGTCGCGTACCTGTTCCGGGCCCGCCGGTACGCCCTCGACCACTGGCTGATCGACGCCGCGTCACTGACCCGCCAGGTCGACGGCACCCCGGCGGAGCTGAACGCCCTCGACCTGGTCGTCGAACTGCGGGAGACGTTGGGCATCCCACCCAAGCTGCTCGGCACCTACCTGGAGGAGATCAGCGCCACCCTGGCCGGTGCCGCCTGGAAGCACCATCACCGCCGGGAACGCGCCGCCGACCTGGTGCAGGCCGACTTCCAGACCATCGAATCGGCGATGACCGAAGGCCACCCGCTGTTCGTCGCCAACAACGGCCGGATCGGCTTCGGCCTGACCGACCACGAGGCGTACGCGCCGGAGGCCGGCGCCCCGGTGCGGCTGGTCTGGCTGGCGGTACGCCGTGACCTGAGCACCTTCACCGCCGGCCACGGCGTCGACGAGCAGAGCCACTACCTCGACGAACTGGGTGCCGAGACGCTGCACCGGTTCGCCGACCAGCTCCGCGGGCTCGGCCTCGACCCGGGCGGCTACCGGTACCTGCCGGTGCACCCGTGGCAGTGGGAACACAAGGTCGGCGTCACGTTCGCCGCCGACGTGGCGTCCCGGGCGATCGTCCCGGTCGGGACGAGTCCGGACCGGTACCGGGCGCAGCAGTCAATCCGCACCTTCTTCAACGTCGACCACCCGCACCGGCACTACGTCAAGACCGCGCTGTCCATCCAGAACATGGGCTTCATGCGCGGGCTGTCCCCGGCGTACATGCGGGCCACCCCGCCGATCAACGACTGGGTCGCAGACCTGGTCGCCGCCGACGACACACTGCGCGACTGCGGGTTCGAGGTGCTGCGGGAGCTGGCGTCGGTCGGTTACACCGGGGACGCGTACCACCGCAGCGGAGCGCCGGTCTCGGCGTACCAGCGGATGCTCGCCGCGTTGTGGCGGGAGAGCCCGGTGCCCCGGATCGCGCCCGGTCAGCGGCTGGCCACCATGGCCAGCCTGCTGCACCGCGACCGCGACGGCGCGCACCTGGCCACCGCGCTGATCGCGGCGTCCGGCCTGCCGGCCGCCGACTGGCTGGCCCGGTACCTGCGGGCCTACCTGCGCCCGCTGCTGCACTGCCTGCTCGGCCACGACCTGGCGTTCATGCCGCACGGGGAGAACCTGATCCTCGTGCTGGCGGACCACGTACCGGTCCGGGTGTTCATGAAGGACATCGGCGAGGAGGTCGTCGCCATGCACGACCGCGAACTGCCGGCCACGGTCGAACGGATCCGGATGCCGGTCGACGACGACTTCCGGGTCCTGGCCGTGTTCACCGACGTCTTCGACGGTTTCCTGCGTTTCCTGGCCGCGATCCTGGACGCCGACGGTGTGCTGCCGGCGGACCGGTTCTGGCAGCTGGTCGCCGAGTGCGTCCGCCGGCACGGCGACGACCACCCGCAGCTGCGGGACAGGTTGGACTTCTTCGCGCCCACCTTCCGGCACTCCTGCCTGAACCGGTTGCAGCTGCGGAACACGCTGCAGATGGTCGACCTGACCGACCAGGCCGGGTCGTTGATCTTCGTCGGGGCGCAGGACAATCCGATCGCCACCGTCGCGGCCCCGGCCCCGGCCCCGTGACGGCCCCATCCGGCACCGGCCCCGAAACGGCCCGCTACGCCGCCAGCCGGTCCGGGCGGGTGCACCGGGACGGGTACGGCGTACCGCACCTGTGGGCGGCCGACGTCGACGACCTCGCCTACCTGCAGGGGCACACCGCCGCCAACGACCGGGCCTGGCAGATCGAGGTCGAACGGTGGCGCGCGGAGGGCGCGCTGGCCAGCCGGCTCGGCCGGGCCGAGGTCGGCTGGGACCGGTTCGCCCGCCGGGCCCGCCTCGACGACACCGCCGAACGCTGCTTCCACCGGCTGGACCCGGCGACCCGCCGCTGGGTGGGCGCGTACGTCGACGGCGTCAACGACGGCCTCGCCCAGGGCGCCGTCGCGGCACCCGAGTTCGCCGCCACCGGCACCACCGCCGGCACCTGGCGGCCATGGACCCCACTCGGCGTGTTCCTGGTGCAGCACGTGCTGTTCGGCACCTTCGGCAACAAGCTGTGGCGGGCGCACGTCACCGCGACCCTCGGTCCGGCGGCGGTCGACCTGTTCGCCATGGAGCCGCCCGCGTCGTCGGGCAGCAACGCCTGGGCGGTGACCGGACGGAACAGCAACACCGGATTCCCGGTCATCGCCGGCGACCCGCACCGGATTCTGGAGCTGCCCAACGTCTACCAGCAGGTGCAGCTGACCTGCCCCGAGTTCGACGTCTTCGGGTTCGCCTTCCCCGGCGTGCCAGGGCTGCCGCACTTCGGCCACGCCGGCGACGTCGCCTGGGCGATCACCAACGCCATGGCCGACTACCAGGACCTGTACCGCGAACAGCTGCGCCGGGTCGACGGACGGGTGCTGGTCCGCCAGGTCGACGGCTGGGCCCCGGTGCCGGCGCACACCGAACTGATCGAGGTACGCGACGCCGACCCGGTGCCGGTCGAGGTGGTCGAAACCCCGCGCGGACCGGTGATCGACGTGGACCTACGCACCGGTGAGGCGATCAGCCTGCGTACGCCGAGCCGGGTCGGCGGGGCGCTGGGCTTCGACGCGCTGCTGCCGCTGCTGCGGGCCCGCCGGGTCGGCGACGTCGAACGGGCGCTGCGGCACTGGGTGGAGCCGGTCAACAGTGTGCTGGTCGCGGACCGCTCCGGCGCGGTGCGCCGGCTGGTCGCCGGCCGGGTGCCGATGCGCGACGACCGGTGCCGGCAGGTGCCGGTGCCCGGCTGGGAACCCCGGTACGCCTGGCGACCCGGGTACGCCGCCCTGCCCGCCGCCGAGGTGTCCGATGTGGTAGTCAACGCCAACGACCGGCGCGGCGGCGACACCGCGGACCTCGGCGTCGACTTCGCCGCACCGCACCGGGCCCGACGGATCCGCCAGCTGGTCGACGGCGGGGCCGCACCCGAGTTGGTGCACATGGACTCCCAGGTGCCGCTGGCCGGGCTACGCCGGCTGCTGCGCGGCCTGGACCTGACCGACCAGCCCGTGCCGGTGCGCCGGCTGCGCGAGACGCTGCTCGACTGGGACGGCCGGATGGCGGCCGGCAGCGCCGACGCCGGACTGTTCGCCGCCTGGCGGGCCGCGCTGGTCCACCGGCTGTCCGCCGAGCCCTGCCTACGGCCGCTGCACAGCGAACCCGGCTTCGACGAACTGTTCGCCCCGTGGACCGACCCGGTGGGCCGGATCGGGCTGGCGCTGGACCGGCTGGTCGACGGGCTGCCCCGGCTGGGTGGCGACCCGGGCCGCTGTGCGGTAGCCGCGCTGGTCGAGGTGACCGACGGACCGCCGCCGGGTCCGTGGGGCGACCGGCACCTGCTGCACCCGGTACGGGTGCTGCCCGGCGCCGCCGATCCGGCCACCGGCGCGCTGGGCGATCCGGTCCCGCTCGACGGCGACACCGGCAGTGTCCTGGCCACCTCCAGCGTGCCCGGTGTCTCCGACGTGTGCTGGCGCGGACCGGTGGCCCGCTACGTCTGGGACCTCGCCGACCCGGCGGCGAGCCGCTGGGTGGTGCCGTTCGGTGCCTCGGGAAGGCCCGGTGACCGGCACTTCGCCGACCAGTTGCCCCGGTGGGCGGCGGGCGAGCTGGTCCCGGTCGCGCCGGTGCGCTGGACCGCCGGTCCCGGCGGGACGGCACGGCCGGCCGTCTACGTCGAGCAACTGCCCGGCATCGGCCGGTTCCGTCTGGTGGTGCTGGACCCCACCGAGGACCTCGACCTGCTGTACGGCTGGGTCACCGAGCCACGGGCCCGGTTCTGGGGGATGACCGGGCACACCCGGGATCAGGTGGGCGACGTCTACCGGTTCCTCGACGGTCTGGACTCGCACCACGCGTACCTGATGACCGTCGACGACGAACCGGTCGGCATCTTCCAGACCTACCTGCCGGCCGAGGACCCGCTCGGCGAGCACTACCCGGTACGCGACGGTGACATCGGGATCCATCTGTTCCTCGCCCCGGCCCGGCGGCCGGTCGCCGGGTTCACCGGCGCGGTGGCGGACGCGTTCACCCGCTACCTGTTCAGTGATCCTGGCCGGCGCCGGATCGTCATCGAGCCGGACGTCCGCAACGACCGGGCGCTGCGCCGCTGGAAGCGACTGGGCTTCGAGTTCGACGGGGAGCTGGCGTTGGCCGACAAGCGCGCCCGGCTGGCGTTCCTGACCCGGGAGGCGTTCACCGCCAGGCAGCCCACCGGCGGCGTACCATCGTCCCGGTGACCGCCGCTGACCAGCCACGCACCGCCGTGCCGTCCCGGGTGCTGGCCGCCGATCCGCAGCTCGCCGGTTTGCGCCGGTCGCTGGAGTTCTACTACGGCGATCCGGACCGGGACACCGCGATGGATCTGCTCTACCGGCGGTTCGTCGCACCGGGCGATCTGGTCTTCGACATCGGCGCGCACGTCGGCGACCGGGTGGGCAGCTTCCGGCGGTTAGGCGCACGGGTGGTGGCGGTGGAGCCGCAGCCGTTGTGCGCCCGCGCGGTGCGGCTCGTCTACGCGGACGATCCGGCGGTCACCGTACTGCCGGCGGCGTGCGGGGACACCGCCGGCCCGGTGCGGATGTACATCAACTCGGTTAATCCCACGGTCTCCACCGCGTCGGCCGACTTCGTCGGCGCTGCCGACGGTGCCGACGGCTGGTCGGACCAGGTCTGGGACGGCGAGATCGAGGTGCCGGCGACGACCCTCGACCAGTTGATCGCCGAGTACGGCCGGCCGACGTTCGTCAAGATCGACGTCGAGGGGTTCGAGGAGGCCGTGCTCGCCGGACTGTCCCGGCCGCTGCCGGCACTGTCCTTCGAGTTCACCACGATCCAGCGGGACACGGCGCTGCGCTGTCTGACTCGGCTGGCCAAGCTCGGCGACTACCGGTTCGACGTCGCGCTGGGTGAGAGCCAGCAGCTGACCTTCGACCGGTGGGTGCCGCAAGCGGAGATGGCCGCGCATCTGCGGGCACTGCCGCACGCGGCCAACTCGGGCGACGTCTACGCGGTGCTGCCGGGCGGGTCAGCCGGCTAGCTCCGCCCGCCACCGGTCGACCTGCGGCACGCGGCCGCGCCACAGCCAGTGCACGTCCCGCCCGAACGACCAGAGCAGCGCGGCCAGCACGCCGGCGACCAGCGCGGTGACCAGCGCCGGCGACGCGATCCCGGCAGCCGCCAGCACCAGCACGGCACCCTGGGTGGCGGCCACCGTCTTGCGGCTGAACCGGGGCGGCAGCGGCGCCCGCAGCCAGGGCAGCAACCGGGCGGCGGCACCGAACACGTAGCGGAACACCCCGATCGCCAGCACCCACCAGCCGACCGACGCGGCCACGAACACGCTGAGTACCAGGACCAGCGCCGAGTCGGTCTCCATGTCGAACCGGGCGCCCAGCCGCGAACAGGTGCCGGTCCGGCGGGCCACCTGACCGTCGACGCCGTCGAGCAGCAGGGCCACCGCGGCCAGGGTCACCAGCAACGCGACCGGGACCGGCCCGACGAACGAGTCGGCCACCAGCGCGGTCACCGCGCCGACCAGGGTGCCCCGGGCCAGGGTGACGCTGTCCGCCGGACCCCAGCCGGCCACCTCGGGATGCTGCATCGCCCGGATGAGCAGCGCCCAGGTCACCAGGCCGTAGACCAGTCCGGCCGACCAGCCGGCCACGCCGAGGCCACTGGTCGCCGCCAGGATCAGCAGGACCGTGATCTGGGCGAGCAGCCCGATACTCGGCGCGTGTACCGACCCAACAGTTTCACTACGTGCACTTACCGTCACTTCTCCTCCGTCACCGAATGGCCACCGGCGTAGTACGCCCCGGTGCCCATATCCCCACCAACGGCGATTCGGTGCGAAGAGTTCACTGGCCGGGCCGGAATTTCAAGTCGGCACCCGGACACCGTGACGGCCGACGCAGCCAACCAGCACTTGGTGACGATCAGTAGCCGGTCCAGACGGCTTTTGCTCCCGAATCGCCGGCCCGCACCACGAAGTAGAGGCTTACCCCGGCCGCGACGACGACCAAACCCTTCACCACCAGAACCAGCAGCCCGTTGCCACGCGCCCCGGCGGCGGCCGCGCCGTGCGCGGCGGCTGCCCGGGGACCGACCAGGTACACCAGGGCCAGGGTGGCGAGCGCCAGCACGATCGAGGCGAGCAGCGTCAGGTTCCCCAACTGTTCGTGCTCCTCGATCACCGGCCGGAAGCTCTCGGTGATCCGACCGGCCGTGTCCATCCGGTTGAGGAACGCGTCGCCGGACAGCTTGGTGACCAGCGCGGCGATCGGCGTGACAACGGCCAGCACGGCCAGCACCCACCGGGTGTGCGCCCGGATGAACGGGACCAGGGCGTACCCGACCGCCAGCAGCGCCAGCAGCGGGACGAAGACCACCGCCGCATGCAGCAGCAGTGGATGGGCGGGGATTCCCGCGACTTCCTCGAACATGTCTACGCCTCCTCGGCGGTTCCACGGCAGTCATGGCGACCAGGGATCGGAGGCTAACCCACCAGGAACCGGTACGGCAGCAGCCACCCGGCGACCGCCGGGCGGCGCGCGTACCGCAGAGTCGGTCAGGAGTCTTCGTCCTCGTCCGCGGACGGAAGCCGCCACCGTCGTTCCTGCGGACCACGTTGGGCGCCGAGGGTGTTCTCCGGTTCGGTGGTGTGCTCGAAACTGGGCCGACGGACCTGTTCCGGCCGGGGCACCTGGACGGCCCGGGCACCGGACACCGGGTCCGGTACGAAGGTGGCGACGTCGGTGGGACCCTGCGCCGGACCGCGCGGGACGATCCGGTGGGCGGCCGGATCACGGTGCAGTTCGTCGACGAAGTGCTGCGGCGGCTCGGTGTCCCGCTGCGGCAGGTCGCGACCGAGATCCGCGACGAACAGACCGTACTTGGCCTCGAAGGCCGGACGTTCGGACCTGATCCGGGGCAACCGGTCGAAGTTGCGCAGCGGCGGCGGGCAGGTAGTCGCCCACTCGAGCGAGTTGCCGAACCCCCACGGGTCGTGCACGCTCACCTGCTCGCCGAACCGGTACGACTTCCACACGTTCCAGATGAAGAACAGCGTGGACGCCCCCAGGATGAACGATCCGATGGTGGCGATGGTGTTCAGGACGGTGAAGCCGTCGGTCGGCAGATAGTCGGCGTACCGGCGGGGAAAACCCTCGTTGCCGAGCCAGTGCTGGACCAGGAAGGTGGCGTGGAAGCCGATGAACATCGTCCAGAAGTGCGCCTTGCCGAGCGCTTCGTCGAGCAGTCGGCCGGTCATCTTCGGGAACCAGAAATAGATGCCGGCGAACGCCGCGAAGACGATTGTACCGAACAGCACGTAGTGAAAGTGGGCCACGACGAAGTAGCTGTCGGTGACGTGGAAGTCGACCGGTGGGCTGGCCAGCAGCACGCCGGTCAGCCCGCCGAGCAAGAAGGTCACCAGGAAGCCGACCGCGAACAGCATCGGCGTCTCGAAGGTCAACTGCCCCTTCCACATGGTGCCGATCCAGTTGAAGAACTTGATTCCAGTGGGCACCGCGATCAGGAAGCTGAGCATGGCGAAGAACGGCAGCAGCACCTGCCCGGTGCCGAACATGTGGTGGGCCCAGACACTCATCGACAGCGCGGCGATCGCAATCGTCGCGGCCACCAGGCCCTTGTAGCCGAAGATCGGCTTGCGGGCGAAGACCGGGATGACCTCGCTGATGATGCCGAAGAACGGCAGCGCGACGATGTAGACCTCGGGATGGCCGAAGAACCAGAACAGATGCTGCCAGAGCATCGGGCCGCCGGTCTGCGGCGCGTACACGTGCGCGCCGAGCAGCCGGTCCGCCAGCAGCGCCAGCAGCGCCGCCGCCAGCAGCGGGAAGACCAGGACCACCAGCAGCGCGGTGATCAGGATGTTCCAGGTGAAGATCGGCATCCGGAACATGGTCATGCCCGGCGCACGCAGGGTGATGATGGTGGCGATCAGGTTGACCGAGCCGAGGATGGTGCCCAGGCCGGAGACGACCAGGCCGACGATCCACATGTTGGCGCCGACGCCCGGGGTGTGCTCCATCCGGCTCAACGGGGTGTAGGCGAACCAGCCGAAGTCGGGAGCGCCGCCGGGCGTCAGGAATCCCCCCATGACCAGCAGCCCACCTAGCAGATAGAGCCAGTACGCCAGCGCGTTGAGCCGGGGAAACGACACGTCCGGGGCACCGATCTGCAACGGCACCAGATAGTTGGCGAACCCGAACACCAGCGGGGTGGCGAACAGCAGCATCATGATCGTGCCGTGCATGGTGAACAGTTGGTTGTACTGCTCGGGCGAGAGAATCTGCATTCCGGGCCGGGCCAACTCGGCCCGCATCAGCAGGGCCATGACGCCGCCCGCCACGAAGTAGCCGAAGGACGTGCCGAGGTACAACAGTCCAATCTGCTTGGCGTCGGTGGTCCGCAGCAGCCGGGTCAGCGAGTTGCCCGGTACCGCGGAGCGGACCGGGCCAGGGTTGGCACCGCCGGCTCCCAGCTCCACCGGCCGCGGCGGGGCCGTCTGTGCCGTACCCACCGCCGTGGTCTGCTCCGTCATGGCCGCCTCCCGCCCAGCACGTCAACCGACGGTAACTTGATAAATCATCGGTTGAGGCGGTAAATCCGGATCAGTCGGGTCAAAGCTTGGCCGACCTCGAGGCCGGCCGGGCCGACACGGACGCCGAGGTCGACTGGGTCGAACAGCTCGCCGCCGGATGGCCGATGCTCCGGGCGGTGGTGGCCCACGTGCCGCTGGAGCGGGCCGCCCGGCGGGTCTACCGGATCGGCTGACCGCAGACCGCCAGGCGGGAGGCCGCCGACGCGTGGCGTGACGTCACCGCACGGCGCGTCGGGCGAAGGCACGCAACGCGGCGGCGGTGGCCGCTGCCGCGACCCCTGACAGGACCAGCAGGCACAGACCCGCCGGCAGGTGGGTCACGTGCGGTGCCATCGCCGCGCGGAGCGCCTCCGCCGCGTACGTCATCGGGTTCGCCGCAGTCGCCACCTGGAACCATGGCATCTCGGCCAGCCGCTGCCACGGATAGTGCACACACCCGGTCCAGATGATCGGGGTGACGAACAGCGAGAAGGTGGCCTGGATGCGCTGCAACGGCAGCACCGTCGCCAGGGTCATGCCCAGGGCCGCGCCGACCCAGCCGGCCAGCAGCACCACCACCAGGGACAGTGGCAACGCCGACCAGCCGCCCGGTGCGGACCCGACGACCAGCGCGCCGAGCGGATAGACAACCGCCGCTGCAAACAGACCACGAAGCGTGGCGACCATCAGTTTGCCAACCGCCACCAGCGCCGTCGGTAGCGGCGACAGCAGCCGGTCCTCGATCTCCCGGGTGAAGCCGAACTCCTTGACCAGTGGCACCGCCACGCTCTGCAGCGCGGTGGTGAAGGTGGCGAGGGCGACCGTACCGGGCAGCAGGATGTCGGCGAACCCGGCGCCGACGATGCCCTGCATGGTCAGCACCTGGGTGAAGATGAACAGCATGAACAGCGGGGTCATCAGCACCTGCGCGAGGACGAACCAGATGTCCTTGCCGGCGACGAACAGGTCCCGCCACAGGATCGCGCCGAAGGCCCGCGCCACCGGTGGTCGCGGCGGCGCGGCCGGCACGGTGGTCTCCGACGACGGTACGGGGGTGACCTCGGCCAGGCTCAACGGATCTCCTTACCGGTCAGGCTCAGGAAGATGTCCTCCAGGCCGGGCTTGCCGATGTGCACGTCGGTCAGCTGGGCCGCGCGGCCGGTCAACACCGTCAACGCCGGACCGAGCACGGCGGCGGGGTCGGCGTCGAGGTGCAGCCGCAGCCGGATCTCGCCCGCCGATCCGCCGGCCGCAGCGGCCGGTGCGGCGGCGAACAACGCGGCGAACCGTGGATCGTTGCGGGCCGCGGCGAGCTTCGCGGCCTTGCGCGGATCGGCCTTGGCCGCGGCGATCCGGGCCGCGATCCGCGGATCGGCGGCCAGCCCGGCGAGCCCCGGACCGCCGCGACCCGCCGGGGCGGGGACAGCCGCGCCGCCGGTGGTGACCTCCCCGGTACGGACCCCGTCGAGCGCGGTGAGCGCGGCGACCAGATCAGTCGCACCGTCACCCGGCCCGGGGCGCAGGGCAAGGTCCAGCACCGCCCGACCGGCGACGCCGCGTACCAGGTTGGCCGGGGTGTCCAGGGTGAGCAACCGGCCGTGGTCGACGATCGCCACCCGGTCGGCCAGCTCCGCCACCTCGGTCATCTCGTGGCTGGTCAGCACGACGGTCACCCCACGCTCGCGCAGCTGCCGGATCCGGGTCCGGATCAGCAGCCGGGCCTGCGGCTCCAGCCCATTGGTCGGCTCGTCGAGGAAGACCACCCGGGGGTCGTGCATCAGCGCCCGGGCGATCATCAGGCGCTGGGCCATCCCGCCGGAGAAGAAGTCGACCCGCGAGTCGGCCTGCTTGTCCAGCCCGAACTCGGTCAGCAGCCGGTCGGCCCGGCGGCGCCGCTCGGCCCGGGGCACCCCGTGGTACGCGGCGTGGCTGAGCAGGTTCTGCCGGGGAGTCAACGCCCGGTCCAGGTTGTTGTACTGCGGTACCACGGCAAACCGGGTCCGGGCCGCCACCGGGTGCCGGACGACGTCGACGCCGTCCACCCGCGCCGTGCCCGAGCTGGCCCGGATCGTCGTGGTGAGCACGCCCACCGTGGTCGACTTGCCGGCACCGTTGGGCCCGAGCAGGCCGAAGACCTCGCCGGGTCGGACCGCGAACGACAGCGAGTCGATGGCGTTGCGGTCCTGGCCCGGATACCGCTTGACCAGATCGACGACCTCGACCGCCGGGCCGGAGCCGGGCTGGACGGCCGGTCCCGGGGCGGCTGATGCCGCATTGGCGGCCGGATCGTCGACCAACGGGTGGGTGCCGGTACTGGACATCTGCTCTCCTGCTCAGGCGGGTCTGGGATGCGAGGCGAAGAACTGCCAGCTGGTCGCGGTGGCGTCCAGTGCGGTGGAGGGCTGGTCCAGGCCGAGCAGCCGGCCCGCCGCGGTCATCTCGGAGCCGGGCCACTGGTGCCCAGCGCCGTCGATGGTGATCAGGGTGACGCCCCGGCCGGCCGGACAGTCCGCCACCGAGGTGGTGACACTCCCCTCAGTGGCGGTCCGCGCGGCACCGCACTCGTCGACCTGGCGCCACCGGCCGACCAGGTCCGGCACGGCGGGGCCGTCGACCTTGTCCGGCACCCGGCCGTTGCCGGCACCGTCGCGGCGCCCCGGCCCGCCGGTGTACGGGATCGTCTCGTCGCCGGTGCCGTGGATGTGCAGCACGGAGATCGGCTCCGGGGCCGGGCAGTCGCCGAGCATGGTCGTCGCCACCCCGGTCACCGCAGCGAACGTCGAACTGTCGCAGGCGATCCGGTACGCCAGCATGCCGCCGTTGGACAGGCCGGCGAGGTAGTGACGGTCGGGGTCGAAGGCGAGCCGCTGACCCAGCGACTCCACCAGGGTGAGGACGAAACCCACGTCGTCGACACCGTCGCGGGCCGAGGCACCACAGCACTCCTCGGTCACCGCCCACGCCCGGTTACGGGAGTCCGGGTAGATCACGACGAAGCCGTGCTGGTCGGCGACGGCGTTCCAGCCGTACCAGGATTCGGCCTGCCGGCCGCTGCCGAGCAGGCCGTGCAGCATGACGACGACCGGCACCGGCGTCTTCTCGGCGACGTCGGCCGGGCGGTACACCCGGTAGGTCCGTTCCTGCCCATCGACGGTGATCGACCCGGCCGACGAGCCGACCGGCGGGGTCTCGACCGGAGCGACCACCCCGCCGTCCGTGGCCGGCGGGGTGGTGCCCGATGTCGGCGGTGCCGGGTCCGGCGCCGACGTGCAGCCTGCGACGAGTGTCCCGAGGACCCCCGTGACGACCAGAACCGCCGACCGGCGCCGGAACCGCGACATCGCTCACCTGCTTCTCTTAGTGGTGGTGGTGTTTCGGAGTCAACTTGAGTAACTCCCAGCCGCCCTCGGGGACGTCATCTGTCGGATCTGTCCGCAGATTCATCGGGTTGGCCATACCGAGGTATACCGTGGACCCGGCCACCACCATGCTACGGACGCCGTAATTGAGGTAGTTCCCGAGCCCGGCGTTGTCCACCATCTTGGCCGGCCGGTGTGGCGACTCGAAGACCCAGAGATCGGCGCCGAAGGCCAGCTCCTCCTCCTCATCGTCGTCACCACCACGGGCGACGTCGGCCGGCGGCACCGGCTCCTCCTGCTGCAGCTCCTTCGCCAGGTAGCTCCAGTCCATCGTGCCGACGTAGAGCCGACCACCGGCGACGACCATCCTCCAGGTGTAGTTGAGCGTCGGGTTGTCGAACCCGGACGCCCCGTAGAGCGGGGTGTACCCGGTCGACGTGCTGGCCCAGACGCCGGCCACCGGGTCGTAGGCCGGTAGCTCACTGGCGCCGTAGAGCAGGTCGACCCGGTCGCCGTGGCCGCCACCGCCCTGGCCCTGGCCGTGGTGATGACGGTGGCCGAAGCTGCCCCGGAAGATGCCGATGGCACGCTGGGTGTTGCGCACCGAGTCCCGTACCCCCTGCTCGTCGGTCGGCGGGTACGCCGCCAGGTGCACCGTCGTCGCTTTGAAGGGCACGTGCATGGTCCCCCAGTAGAGGTAGCCACCGTAGGACGCGAGCCCACCCAGCCCGTAGGTACGGGCGACGATCGGATCCGGCTCGTACTCCAGCACGCTCCACACCCGGGTCCACCCGTCGGCGTCGCGGCCGTCCAAGCCCGGCCCGTTGTCAGACAGTTTCGGGCTCATCCAGACCCCGGCGACATTCGGCGGGCTCGGATCGTCAGCCGTCGGCATGTCGGCGATGTCCGCAGTGGGTGACGCCGGACCGGGCATCGCGGCAACGTCGGCCTCGACACCGACCCAGGTGGTGACAAAGATCCGGCCCTGGTGGACGGTCAGGTCCACTGCCTGTGCCGGCAGGTTCGCCACCTCGGTGAAACTGAACGGGTCCGACTTGCTGCCCGTCCAGCGCAGCACGAGGCCGCGTTCACCGCCGTTGGGCCCCACCCCGACGCCGGTGTAGAGCTCGCCGTCGGCGACAAGGAAATGCCGGATGTTGCCGTACTCGGTGAAGTTGCGCGAGCCGAGGAACGCGCCCGTGTCGGCGTCGAACGCAAACAGGTTGAGCGTGGCACCGAGCGCGGGACCGCCGAGCAGCACCACGCCGCGGTGGTTTCCGGCCGCCCGGATGCCGGCGGTCGTGGTCAACCGGTTCGCGTCGTCCGCTGAGGCGGCGCGGACCGCATCGGTGCGTTCGGTCATCTGTCGGCTCTTCGTGTCATACATGTAGAGCCGGGGGGTGCGGTGGTCGCCGAGGGTCGGTGGCAACTGCGGGTTACGGCGGGCAATCTCGCTCTGACCGTACTCGCAAACCCAGTCGTCGTTGCGTGTCGGCTCCGTGTTGCGCAAGTTGTTGCCGCTGGTCATACAGTTGATGTTGGCCCCAGTGCCGAACCACAGCCGGTGCTTGTAGCGGGTGAGCCCCCAGACGTACGACTGGTTGACCTTGGGCTGGCCGGCCTCACACGGCGGGCCGGCCGGGTAGTCGACACCGATGTCGACGAAACACTCGTCGGCCGGTGCCTTGGCCAACAGGGTGCTCTGGTAGCGGGTCCCGCCGTGGTGTCCACCGTGCCTGCCGTCGGTGGTGGCTGCCGACTCGGTACCGGCCACCGGTGCGGCGGCGGCCGGACCGGCGGCCAGAAGCAGCCCGGCGAGCACGGCGGCGGCGACCGACCGGCTCGCGGATGGGCGCAACCTACGCATCAAACACTCTCTCCCTCTACTGTGATTGGCTGGTGCGGGATGTCTCCGGGTCACACGGTGGCGGTCTGCCGTACCGCGCCACCCTTGCCCACCCGGCCGGCGACCTGTCGGGCCCAGCCGGACGGGTCGTCGAACTCCAGGAACTCACCGAGCCGGGCCAGCTGCGGCTCCGGGTCGGCGACCAGGTCCTCGTAGGTCATGGTGAGCAGGTGCGCCGGCGGATTGTCGGCGAGCGCCTGCTCGGCCTGCGCCGCCATGAACGCACAGAGCCCGAGGTAGCGGGTGCTGTCCTCGCCCCGCTCGCGAAGCAGGTCGGCGGTGATCCGGCCGGGCAGCAGGTGCTCGAGCTCCGCCGGCACCTGCTGGTCCGGACCCATCCGAAACGGGTCCACGCCGCACCGGGAGACGAACTCCAGCCGCAGCTGGATCAGCTGGAACGACGAGTGCCGGCTCATCGACCGCGCGGTGTCCGCCCAGTTGCGGGTCAGATAGACGATCCGGGTGTCCGGGAACGACCGCAGCAGATGCGGGGCGATCTGGCTGGACCCGCCGGACCGCTCCACCCAGCGTTGCTTGCCGGTCAACCGGGTGAGCAGGTCCAGGAACATCCGGTGGTGGTCGACGAACGGCTGCTCCGGGAAATCCGGCACCTGGCCGGCGAGCTGGTCGAACAGGCCGTCCGGATCGTCGGTGAGCTTCGGCAGGGTGATCGCCAGCAACTGCGGCAGCTCGGTCAGGTTGCCGGCCCACCTGCCGTCCGCCGGATAGCGCACCTCCTTCGGCGGCAGGCCGATGGCGAACAGCGTGGCAAGCTCCGGCTTCGGGCTGCTCAGCACCTGCCAGTACGCCGCCCCGGTGATCGGCTCGCCGGCCTTCGCCCACGACGGGGTGGCCATGAAGAACTCCTGGACGGACAGGGTCGCCGGCTCCTCGACGATCAGGTCGGACAGCAGGGTGGAACCACACCGCCCGCTGCTGATGATGATCGCCCGTCCGGGCGCCTCGAACTGCATCGAAACCTCCTGGTGAAAACGACGACGTCAGCCGTGCAGGGCGGGCTGACCGGTGTCGGCGATTTGCCGGGCAAGCCAGGGCAACACCTGGCGCCGGACCTGGTCGCGGGCGGTGACCAGCACCGCGTGCCGGTGCCCGGGGACCACCACCAGCTCGGTCTGCGGCAGCAGTTCGACCAGTGCCGGCGCCAGATCGGCGGCGGACGAGTCGCCACCGAAGACGCCGAGCACCGGGCAGGTGATCGCCCGTACCGCGGCCGGGTCGGCGGGTGTGCTGGCCGGCAGGTCCCGGCCGGCGGTGGTGGTGGCGACGAGCCGGCGGACCGCCGCCGTGTAGCGGGCGCCCCGCTCACCCCCACGGGTGGCCAACAGCGAATCACCGTCGCCGTCGGGCTGCGCGGCCCGGACCAGTTGCCGGCCCACCCGGGCGAGCCACTGGGCGGTGGCCGGGGCCGACTCCACCGCGATCAGCGAGGCGACCCGGTCCGGATGCCGGGCCGCGTACCCGAAGGCGATGGATCCGCCCAGCGAGTTGCCCAGCAGATGCACCGGTGTGTCGACACCGAGCCGGTCCAGCAGCGCGGCCAGGTCCTCGACCAGGTCGTCCATCCGGTAGCCGGTCGGCGGCCGCTCGGTCCGTCCATGGCCCCGCAGGTCGTACATGATCACCCGGAAGCCGGCGTCGGCCAGTGGATGCGCCAGGCTGAGATACCAGCTGGCCAGGCTGTCCGGCCCGATACCGTGAACCAGGACCGCGACCGGCCGGCCGGCCGTAGCTTCGGCTGCCGGACCGGCCGCCGGACCGCCACCCGGACCGGCCGCCGCTGCTGCGGCCACTCCCCCGGCAGCGGCGTCGGCAGCCACCGGTGGGAGTTCCTGGACATGCGTCACCAGGCCGTTGACCTGGATCATCGTCACTGGCCGGCCACCTGCGCCACGCTGGCCGGCGGGCCGTCCAGCGCGGCGGAGATGTGCTCGACCAGCTCGCCGACCCGCAACGCGCGCAGCGAGTCCACGTCGAGCCCCGCGACGAACTGGGCGAAGTTGACCGAGTCGCCGTACCGGGCCTGCAGCCGCCCGGCGAGCGAGATGACGTCGATGCTCTCCATCTCCAGGTCGTCACGGAAGCTGGTGTCCATCGTGATCTCCTCGTCCGGATCGATGCCGGGCAGCACCGCGCGCAGCATCTGCGAGATCTCCGTCAGGATGGTGTCGTGGTCGGCTGGCATGATGCGGGTCTCCTTGTCAGGACGTCGATCGGCTTTCTCGGCAGGTCAATCGGGGCCGGGTTCGCCGCTTACCGGGCGGGTTCCGGGCCCCAGGTCCACCCCACGACGTAGCGCCGCTGCGGCAGGTCGGGCGGGTTCTCCAGGCTCCGGCAGGTGACCCGGTAGGACCTGCCGGAGGGGACCTCGACCAGCAGGGTGCCGGCGTCGACGGCGACCACCCGTAGCCGGCGGGGCGCTCCATCCAGCCCGGTCCCCTCTGCCTTACCGGCAGCCTCCTTGGCCGCCCAGAAACAGGCGAACCAGAACCGCCGGTCACCGCCGGCGCTGACCTGGTCGAGCAACGCGGCCTCCGCACCGGACAGGGCGTAGTCGACCGTGCTGTCCGGCCGGTCGGTCACCTCGACGATGTCGATACCGACGCCGGGGCCGTCCGGCGTCGACCGGGCCGGGCCGGCGATCGCCACGGCGGCTTCGGCGCAGTGTGCCAGGGACAGGTCGCATTCCCGCAGATCCCGGTCGGGACGCAGATCGGCACGTGGCCGACCGTTCGGGTCGTTGGCGATGGTCAACTCGATCGGGTACACGTCGGTGTGCCCGGCGTCCCACTGCCGGAACCGCACCGCGTCCTTCGCCGCGATCCGACCGAGCAGCCACTGCTTGCGGATCTTCCCCGGCTGCCGCTCGTAGTCGACTGACGCGGCGGTGCCGAGGATGCCCCGGGCGGCCATCGACTGGGTGACCAGGTCGGTCCAGCAGTCGAACACCGCGGTCCACCCTTCCGGCTGACGCACCGACATCGGGTGACGTTCCGGGAACCGTTCAGCCGGCCGTGCCTGCGGATGGCTGTCGAACCGGCGGTCGACCGCGCCGTCGATCTGCGCCCAGACCCGGCCGTCGACGGACAGCTGGGTGTCCGCGACCAGTTGAGCGTCGTCGATCGACCGAACCCGGGCGACGCACTCGAACGCCGTGCCGGGCGCGGGCGGCGGGCCGAAGAACCGGACGTGGCCGAGACCCACCGGCAGCGCCACGGTGCGCATCGGCTGGGTGGTGATGAGCCAGTTCCCGATCAGCTGCAGGGCATTGTCCAGCAGGGCGCCCGGCGGGACGGGCGCGGTGACCACGCCGCGTACGTGCATCTCGCCGAGGGCGTGCACCGTGGTCACCCCGTGGAACTGGGGGCCGTGGAACATCAGCCGCTCCGCGTACATCTCCTCGGCGCTGATCCGGGGAGCGGTCTCGGTGGCCGGGTCGTGGGTCCACGGTGCGCTCACCGGGGCCGGATAGTCGGCGGCGACGTCGACCGTCGCCCGGGCGAAGCTGCCGAAGTTCACCGCGTACGAGTCCGGGCCGGCAGACCGGACGACGATCTCGACGTCCTGCGCCGGTGCCGCGATGGTCCACCGGTTGAACCGGGCGTCGCGCACGCCGACCACCCGCAGACCGGGGACGGCCTGCGCGACGGCGTCCATCATGTGCTGTACGACGGTCGTCGCCGGCACCACCGGCCACCGGTCCTCCGGGTTCGGCCAGTCGTCCGGCTGCACGAAGAAGCAGTGGTCGAGCAGGTACGGCATGGTCTGCACGGAGACCCGCAACGTGGTCCGGGCGATCTCGGTGCGGGGCGGCGGGACGGCCGTCGGCGCCGGCGCCGACGTGGTCGGCCCGGCTGCGGCCGGTACGGTGACCGGCCGGGCGTCAGCTGGCGGTGCGGCGACCGGCCGGGCCGGCGCTGCCGGAGACACCGGAGCCGGGCTGGCGGGTCGAGTGGCGGCATCCAGCACGGTCACCGCGCCGTCCGCAGTGTCCCGCAGCAGCGCGGCGAGCTCGGCGGCCGCCTTGGAGCGGCCGGCGAGCCGGTGCAACGCGGTGAGCGAATTGGCCGGCGGCTCGGTGACGGCCGACTGCTGGGCGGCGGCCGACTGCTCGGATTCTGCCGACGATTCGGCGTGAGCCGGCGGCCGGGGCCCAGCCGGTGGCCGGGGTGCAGCAGGCGGTCGGGGCTCAGCCGGCGGTGCAAATGTGTCCTGCGCCGCCGCGGCAGCCGACGGTTGGGCCTCGGCGACCGGCGTACCGGACGGCCGGTGTGACGACAGGTCGGCCAGGCCGAGCAGGGTGTCGGCACCCGGCCCGAGGCGCACCAACGGGCCACCCAGGTCCAGTTGGATCTTCGGCCCCCGGCGCGGTGGTGCCGCCGGGGCGGCCGGTGCCGGCGCGGCCGCAGCGGGTGATCGCAGCGCCCGCAGGTCCGGTGCCGCGCCCTCCACCCACAGCGCGGTGGCCACCCGGCGCAACTGGTCGAGACCGGTACGGTGACCCACGTTGACCGGCATGGCGAGATGATCCCGCCCGCGCAGGTTGTCGCTGACCAACGACGCCAACTGTCCCGCGCCGACCTGTAGGAAGACCCGGAACCCGGCGTCGTACATCGCGGCGGTCAACTGCCGGAACCAGACCGGCTCCATCATGTGCCGGACGAAGATCTGGTTGACCTGCTGCTCGTCGGTGGGGAACGGCGCCGCCAGGGTCGCCGACCAGACCGGCACCGTGGTCGGATGCACCCGCCAGGACTGCAGGGCGACCCCGATCGACCTCAGTCCGTCGGCGAACGCCGGAGTGTGGAAGGCCGACCGGAACGGCAGCTTCTGGCACAGCACGTTGCGCCGACGTAGCTCGTCGACCAGGCGGTCGACCTGCTCCTCCGGGCCGTTGACCACCGACTGCGCGGGCGCGTTGTCGTGGGACAGGACCACTCCCGGATAGCCGCCGAGCGCCGGCGTCACCTGGTCGGCACCGGCACCGACGGCGGCGAAGACATAGCCGGACACCGCCACCGAGTCGGCGTCGAACAACTTGAGGAAACCGTCCATGTCAGTGGTGCTGACCTGCCCGCTCACCGCCGCAGCGGACCACTCACCGATGCTGTGCCCGGCGACCGCGTCCGGCCGGATGCCGATCCGGCCGAGCACCTCGTCGAGGAACTTGCCCACTTCGATCAGACCGGCACCGTGCCGGCCCAGATCGGCGGCGGACCACTCCCGGTCCACCAGCCCGAAGTGCGCGGCCAAGTCCCTGGTACGGGGCGTGAACTCGGCCTCCAGCCCGGGGAACACGAACGCCAGCTTCCCGCCGGCGGTCAGCAGCGGGGCCGTGGTGAACCAGATGTCCCGGGCACCCCGCCAGGGCTCCCCCCGACTCACCGCGCGGCGGGCAGTGGCCAGCCGCTTGTCGGTCGGATCCACCACCCCGATCCGGCACGGCGGCGCGGCGTGCGCATGCGGGCCGTCGGCGAACGCGGTGCCCTCGCGCCGTACCAGCGAATCGTCGCGGTCCAGCAGCGCGGCGAGACCGGCCGGGTCGTCGGCAGCCAGCCACAGCACCTGGTCCGGTTCCTCGACCTCGACGCTGGCCAAGCGGGCCGACTGCCCGGCCGCGCCGTTCGGCACGGCAGCCCAGGCGGACGGAGCGGAGGGCGGCTGTTCGATGATCACGTGGGCGTTGATCCCACCGAAGCCGAACGCGTTGACCCCGGCCCGGCGTGGTCCGTCGCTCTCCCACGGCTGGGCGGCGGCGATCGGCGCGAACCGGGTCGCGGCCATTTCCTCGCGGGGCTGCCCGCAGTGCAGGGTGGGTGGCAGAACGCCCCGGTGCACGGCGAGGGTCGCCTTGATCAGGCCGGCGATCCCGGCCGCCGGCATGGTGTGCCCGATCATCGACTTGACCGAGCCGATCACCGGCCGTGGGCCGCCCTGGTAACCGCCGAACACCTCGGCGACAGTGACCAGTTCGGCGGCGTCCCCGGTCGGCGTGCCGGTGCCGTGCGCCTCCAGCAGGCCGAGCGCGTCCGGCGCCGTCGGATCCAGCCC
Source organism: Micromonospora sp. ABR4_055 (assembly GCF_056160425.1). Taxonomy (NCBI): domain Bacteria; kingdom Bacillati; phylum Actinomycetota; class Actinomycetes; order Micromonosporales; family Micromonosporaceae; genus Micromonospora; species Micromonospora sp. ABR4_055. The sequence continues at coordinate 26,286 of NZ_JBSWXD010000007.1, read as the reverse complement.
GGCGGACTGCCAGGCCCGCCGGATGGCCAGCGACTGTCCGCTGCTCGCCGGGTTGAACATGCTCGCCGAGCGGCCGTCGCTGGACACGCCGCTGCCGCTGATCACCGCGTACACCCGGTCACCGGCGTCCAGCGCGTCGGCCAGGCGCTTCAACACCACGATCCCGGTGCCCTCGCCGATCAGCAGACCGTCCGCCGACGAGTCGAACGGACGGATCTCACCCTGCCGGGACAGCGCCCGGAGCTGGCTGAACACCGACCAGAAGCTGATGTCGTGTACGTGGTGCACACCGCCGGCGAGCACCGCGTCCAACCGGCCGGCCCGCAGTTCGGTCATGCCCTGGTCGACCGCGATCAGCGACGAGGCACACGCGGCGTCGATGGTGTACGACGGACCCCGCAGGTTCAACCGGTTCGCCACCCGGGAAGCGGCGAGGTTGGGCACCAATCCGATCGTGCCCTCGGGCTGCTGCGGCCCGAGCCGTTCATCGAACTTGCGCCGGACCCGGTCGAGGCTCTCCGGCGGCAACTCCGGGATGAGCTCCTTGAGGATGCCGATGACCTGGCTGGACATCCGGACCCGCTGGGCGTAGCGGGCCTGGGCCGGACTCAGGATTCCGCCCCGGCCGAGCAGGACGCCGATCCGGTCCCGGTCCGGCAGCCGGTCCTGGCCACCGGCGTCGTCGATGGCGGCGGCCGCCACCTGCAGCGTGATCAACTGGTCGGGTTCGATGTCACCGATCGAGGTCGGCATGATGCCGAAACGCAGCGGCTCGAAGCTCGCGTGGTCGTCGACGAACCCACCACGCCGGCAGTACATCCGATCGGGGCGGTGCGCCTCGTCGGGGTCGTAGAACTCCTCGTCCCAGCGGTGCGCCGGCACGTCGGTGATGGCGTCGACGCCGTCGACCAGGTTGCGCCAGTAGGCGTCCAGGTCGGGAGCTCCGGGCATCAACGCCGCCATGCCGACGATGGCGATCGTCTGGTGCGGGTCAGTCAGGTCCGACATCTGGTTCACCATCCCGAGGCGGTGTAGACCACCGAGGTGACCGCCGGGTCGCCCCAGGCCAGCTCGCGTAGCAGGCTCAGCGCGCCCTCCTCGGGATCGATCAGGTCGATGCCCCGGCGGGCGTACTCCCGGCTCAGTTCCGCGCTGACCATCCCGCCGTGCACCGAGCCTGGCGCCCACGGCCCCCAGTGCACGGTCACGCAGCGCACCCCGGTGCCGGCCGCCCAGCGGCCACCGATCCGGTCGAGCGCGTCGTTGGCGGCGGCGTAGTCGCTCTGACCCCGGTTGCCGTACGCGGCCGCGATGCTGCCGAACAGCACCACGAAGCGTGGATCGGCGCCGTCGCGCAGCGCGTCGAGCACCGTCACCGCACCCTGCACCTTTGTCTGGAACACCCGGTCGAAAGACGCCGGATCCTTCTCCGCGATCAGCTTGTCCTCGATCCGGCCGGCCGCGTAGACCAGACCGTCGATCCGGCCGTGCTCGCCGTGGATCTCCTTGAGCAGTTGCCGGGTGGCGTCGGCGTCGGTGACGTCGAGGCTGTGGTAGCGCACCTGGCTGCCGAGTTCCCGCAGCTCCTCCAGGGTCGCGCGAACCTCGCGTGCGGCCAGGATCGCGGTGGCCGTACGGTCGATCTCCGCCGGTGCGCGCATCCCCTGGGCGACCAGGGCGGCCCGCAACGCCGGCTTGTCCACCGCGGCGGCCAGCGCCGGGGACTCCGCCTCCTGCGACAGTGGGGTACGGCCGACCAGCTCGATGCGGCATCGGCTGGCGGCGGCCAAGGTACGGGCGAACCATGGGGTGATGCCCCGGGCACCACCGACGAGCACCACGACCGAGTCCTGGTCCAGACCGATCGCCTGGGTCTCCGCGACGCCGTCACCGGCCGGTCCGGCACCGCCCGCAGCGAGCGGGCCGAGATCGACCGCGGCCAAGTCGACGGTCTGCCGGCCGGTCGCCGACCAGGTGACGATCGGGGTCTGTCCGCCACTGAGCAGTTCGGTGACCAGGCCGGTGGCAAGCTGATTGTGGTCGGCGCCTGCCGGTACCTCCAGATAGGTCACCGAGACCTGCGGGTACTCGCGTTGGATGGTCCGGAACAGGCCGGCGAATCCGTCGGTACGCGCACCGGCGGTGCCGGCGGCGATCAGCCACCGCACACCCGCCGCAAGGGCCTGCTTGATGAACGGGAAGATGCCGGGCAGCAGCGGTCCGCCGCTGTCACTCAGCCCGTCCAGGATGATCACGCCGTCGTAGCCGGCCGTCTGGTCCGACTCACCGGAGTGGATCGTGCCGGTGGCGCCTGCCGCGCCGTGCTGGGCGAGCTGCTCGGCCAGCGGTGCCAGGGCGGGCGACCCGCCGGTGATCAGGAACCGGGCACCGGCGAGCGCCTCCGGCGCGACGACCGCGCCGGTGGCGGGAACCGGCCGGGCGACGAGTCGACGTGGGGCCGTACCGTTGTCCGGGCCGGACCCAGCCCGCTGCGCCGCAGGAGCCGCGGGCGCCGCCTCGGGTGTCTGATCAGCCGCCATCTTCTCGGCCAACCACGCCACCATCGTGCGCACCGTCCGCGCCCGAACCAGCTCCTCCAACTCCGACTCGTCACCATCCACCGACAACCGCAACCGGGTCGCCACCTCACCAGCAACCTCAGCCCGCTTGATCGAATCGATACTCAGATCCGCCTCAAGATCCAGATCCAACTCGATCAGATCCACCGGATACCCGGTCCGCTCACTCAACACCTCCAGGATCGCCTCCTGGAACTGCGCCACCCCCACCGATCCGGCAGCCGGGGACGACGCGGGCACAGCAGGCGTCGCAGCAGCAGGCGCGGACGCCGCGGTCGTGACGACAGCCGGAGGTACAGCCGGCGCCGCCTCGGGTGTCTGATCAGCCGCCATCTTCTCGGCCAACCACGCCACCATCGTGCGCACCGTCCGCGCCCGAACCAGCTCCTCCAACTCCGACTCGTCACCATCCACCGACAACCGCAACCGGGTCGCCACCTCACCAGCAACCTCAGCCCGCTTGATCGAATCGATACTCAGATCCGCCTCAAGATCCAGATCCAACTCGATCAGATCCACCGGATACCCGGTCCGCTCACTCAACACCTCCAGGATCGCCTCCTGGAACTGCGCCACCCCCACCGACGCCGCCGGCCGCACCGCGACCGTCGCGGTCACCTTCGCCTTCGGCGCAGGCTCCGTCGGGGCCGTCACCGGCGCGGTGACGGCTTCGCGGACCGCCGGCTCCGCTGGCACGTACTCGCGCACCACCGGGGTGGGCTGGACAGCGGGTGCCGCCGGAGCAGCCTGTACGGCGGGTGCCGCCGAAGCCGTCGTCTCGGCAGGCGACGCCGGGATGGCCGCAACGTCGGTCGCCGGGGGCGTGCTGGTTGGCACGACCACCTCTGGGTAGCTACTCGGCGCGGCGATCGCCGGCTGGGCCATCATCGACGGGTACACTCCGGCCTCGGCCCACCCGTTGCCGGCTGGTGGCCGCTCCCCGAAGTACGCCAGCATCACGTCCCGCTGAGAGGCGATCAGTTCCCGGCTCGTCCGTAGGAATTCGCTGATCAGTTCGTCGCGCCCGTCCCGGTAGCCTGCTGTGGGCACGTGCCGGGCACCGGCAGACGTAAGAGGGCTGATCCCGTTGCCGTTGCCATGTCCGTTGCCGTTGCCGGACACATGCGCGACCCCGTTGCCGTTACCGGACACATGCGCCACGTCGTTGCCGGGATCGTTTCCGGACACGTTGCCGAGACCACGACCGTTTCCGGCCTCGGTGGATGCACTCATCGACAGCTCCTTGATTTGTCGGGGAGGCGTCATGCCGCCGGGCAGCGGCCGGCCATGCTGGTCGCGAACCAGCTGACCGTCGACCGTCCAGACCGGACGGGGAGACGGCGGAGCGGGTGCGATCTCGGCGACTCGCCGGCCGCGGTAGAGCCAGTCGGTCTGCACCGGAACCCCGGCGCAGGCCAGTTCGGCGACGGCGCAGAGAAAACCACGCAGTCCGTCCGCCCGCCGACCGTCGCAGGCGACCGCCACGTGCGGGCGCTCACCCAGGACGGCGTCGACCAGGCGGGTGAGTACCTGGCCAGGGCCGGCTTCGACGAAGACGCGGGCCCCGGCGGCGTACATCGCTTCGATCTGGTCGACGAACCGCACCGGGGCACCGATCTGCGCGGCGAGTTCGTCGCGGATCTGGTCCGCACCACCCGGGTAGGGCTGGGCGGTCCTGTTCGACCAGACGGGAACGGTGGGTGCGGCCACCGGATGCCCGTCGAGGGTGGATCTGAAGGCGGTGACCCCGTCGGCGACCACCGGGCTGTGGAAGGCACAGGCCACCGCGATCGGCCGGGCGGACAGACCCTTCTCCTTGAGTACGGACACCGCGCGTCGCACCGCCGGGGTCGGGCCGGAGATCACCACCTGCTGCGGGCCGTTGTGGTTGGCGAGCACCACCTCACCGGCCAGCCCGGCGCCGGACAGCACCTCACCGATCTGCTCGGCGGTGGCCGCCACCGCGGCCATCGTGCCGGGATCGGCGCCGGCGGCCGCCAGGATGGCGTCGGCGCGCTCGCGGCTCAGCTCGAGCAGTGTCCGGTCCTCGAAGGCACCGGCGACGCACAGCGCCACCAGTTCGCCGTAGCTGTGCCCGCCGGCCAGGTCCGGCCGAACGTTCAGCCGACCGAGCAGGTGATGCACGGCGAGCCCACCGATGCCGAGCACCGGCTGGGCGATCCGGGTGTCCCGGACCCGGTCCTGTTGACCCCGGTCGTACTCGGGGTCGAACGCGGCTGGGGGGAAGAGCGGTTCGACGTAGTCGCGGCCGATGTCCAGGAACCGCCGCAGCTCGGGAAAGCTGACGAACAGGTCGGCCAGTGCGCCCGGGCGCTGGCTGCCCTGGCCCGGGAAGAGGAAGGCGACCTTGCCGCCCGCGCCCGGTGGCTCAGCCGGCTGGAACAGCCCGCGCGCCGGATCGTGCTCACCGGCGATCGCCCGGTGCAGCAGTCCGGCCAGGTCGTCGAGGTCGCTGGCGACGATGGCGACCTGCACCGGGCCGGACCGGTTCTCAGCCTGGCGGGACTGGGCGGCGGCGAGGTCACGCAACCGCCAACGTCGGCCCAGCGCGTCGCGGGTGTCGATGGTGCCCAGCAGCGCCCGCATCGCCTGGTGCGTGCCGGCCCGGTCGCCGGCCCGGAAGCAGAACAGCTCGGCCGGCCATTCGTCGCGTACGTGTCGCGGTTCGGGTGCGTCGGCGTAGGCGCTGAGCACCGCGTGGAAGTTGGTGCCACCGAACCCGAAGGCGCTGACCCCGGCGACGCGTTCGCTGGCCGGTGCCGCCCACGGCCGCGCCGAGGTCTCGAAGGCGAACGGGCTCCGGTCGGGGTGCCAGGCCGGGTTGGGTCGGGTCACGTGCAGGGTCGGTGGCCGGACCCCGGTGTACAGCGCGAGGGTCGCCTTGATCAGACCGGCCAGACCGGCGACGCACTTGGTGTGCCCGATCTGCGACTTGACCGACCCGAGAGTGCAGCTGCCGGGCGTGGCACCCGCCTCGCTGAACACCGTGGTCAGCGTCTCCAGCTCGGTACGGTCGCCGACCACCGTGCCGGTGCCGTGTGCTTCGATCAGGCCGACCTGCGCCGGCGACACCCCGGCCTGCCGGTACGCGCGGTCCAGGGCCCGCCGCTGGCCGGCTGCCCGGGGCGCGGTCAGGCCCAGGGCCCGTCCGTCGCTGGACCCGCCGAGCCCTTTGATCACCGCGTAGACGCGGTCACCGTCGCGCTGCGCGTCGGACAGTCGCTTGAGCACGACGGCGGCGACGCCCTCGCCGAGCGCGATGCCGTCACCGGCGCTGTCGAACGAACGGCACCGCCCGGTCGGAGACAGCGCGTGCGCCGAGGTGAACATGAGGTAGTCGTTGATGCCGTTGTGCAGGTCGGCGCCACCGCAGATCATCAGGTCGCTGCCGCCGCTGGCGAGTTCCTTGCAGGCGGCGTCCATGGCCGCCAGCGACGAGGCGCAGGCCGCGTCGACGGTGTAGTTGGGGCCGCCCAGGTCGAGCCGGTTGGCGACCCGACCGGCGATGACGTTGGCCAGGATGCCGGGGAACGAGTCCTCGGTGACGGTCGGCAGTTGCTCGTCCAGCTCTCCGGGAACCTCCGGCAGGTAGGCCGGCAGCATGGTCCGCAGCGTCTGCGCGTGCCCCATGTCGCTGCCGGCCTCGGCTCCGAAGATCACCCCGGTGCGGGAGTGGTCCACCCCGTCGCGGCCCGGGGTGTAGCCGGCGTCGACGAGGGCCCGCTGGGAGACCTCCAGGGCCAGCAGCTGGGTGGGGTCGATGCTGGCCAGGGCGGACGGTGGAATCCCGTACCCGATGGCGTCGAACGGCACCTCGGCGAGGAACCCGCCCCACTTCGAGACGCTGTACCGGCCGGTCTGACCGGGACCGACCTCGGGCGCGTAGTAGATGTCCGGGTTCCACCGGTGCGGTGGCACCTCGGTGACGGCATCGGCGCCGTCCAGCACGGTACGCCAGAACGCGGCGAGGTCCGGCGATTTCGGCAGCATGCAGGCCATGCCGACGATGGCGATGTCCAGCGGCTCCGCCGACTCCGCCGGCTCGGCCGGGGTCCAGTCGGCCCGCAGCCGCTCGGACCGGGCGGTGTGGAAGGCGACCGCCTGGTCGGTGACCGTACCGTGCAGCGCCGCGACGGTGGTCTCCTGTTCCCGCAGCACCGCGACCTGACCGGCCATGAACATGCCCTCGCTGAGCTGGGCCGCCTCGTCGACGTCCACCAGCGCGTCGCCGTCGCGTCGCTTGCCCTTGCTGGCGATCCGCAGCCGGCCCACGTTGAGCAGCTCGAGGTGCTCCCACACCTGGCGGTTCTCCAGGCCGGCGGACTCGAGCTCGACCCGCAGCGCATGGAAGTCGTCCACGAAGTCGCTCTGCAGGCACCGGGTCACGTGCCCGGGTGCGGTCTCCAGCAACGCGGTCCGGGTCGCTTCCCGGGCCATCCGGGCGAAGGTGGGTTGGATCGCGCCGTGCGCGACGGCCTCGGCGGTGAACAGGTAGGCGGTGCCCATCAGCACCCCTACCCGCACGCCTCGCCGGGTCAGCGGGGCGACCATCGCGGCGATCATGGCCGCCGACCGGTCGTCGTGGATGCCGCCGGCGAAGAAGACCTGGATCTCGGCCGCCTCTTCCGGCGTCGCGCCGGCCAGGTGCTCGGCCAGTACGGCGAGCTGCGCCTCCCACAGCGGAAAACTGGCCCGGGGGCCGATGTGGCCGCCGCACTCGGCGCCTTCGAAGATGAACCGGCGGGCACCGGAGCGCAGGAACTGGCGCAGCAGCCCCGGTGACGGCACGTGCAGGAAGGTCCGGATCCCTTCCCGTTCCAGTTCCTTGGCCTGTGGTGGGCGGCCGCCGGCGATGATGGCGAAGTCCGGGCGGATCCGCCGGATCACGTCGAGCTGGGCGGCACGGATCTCCTCGGGCGCGAAGCCGAGCACACCGACGCCCCAGGGCCGTCCGTCGATACGGGCGGCGGTGTCGGTGAGCATCTCCTCGGTGCGTTCGGCGGTGGCCAGTGCCAGCGCGATGAACGGCAGCGCCCCGTCGGCGGCGACCGCGGCGGCGAAGCCGGCCTCGTCGCTGACCCGGGTCATCGGGCCCTGCGCGACCGGCACCCGCAGTCCGAGGTCCCGGGCCAACGGACCGCCGGGGCGCAGTACCTCGGCCGCCGCGCCGTCGGTCGCCGCGTCGACGATCGCCTCGCGGATGCCACGGACCGCGGCCGCGGTGTCGGACCAGCGGCCGGCGAACTCGGCGGCCAGCCAGCCGTCCTGGCCGACCGGCAGCAGGTCGGCGCGGGCGGGGACACCGGCCGCGCCCGGCCGGCGCGGAGCCCGTGGGATCCCCCGGTAGCCGTCGACCAGGACGCTCTCCGAGCCGTCCATCCGCCGGATCGCGGCCAGTACGTCGGCCGGCAGGTCCGACTCGGGCATCAGGGCGAGCTGGTTGTCCAGCACCACGCCAGCGGCACCGCCCAGCACGCAGGCGGCCGCCGTGTAGGGCCCGATCCCACCCAGCGCCCAGACCGGTACGCCCAGGTCGGCGGCGGTGAGTTGCTGGACGAGGACGAAGGTGCTCAGCTCGCCGACCTCACCACCGGACTCCATGCCGCAGGCGATCAGCCCGTGCACACCCGCCGCCGCCGCGGTCCGGGCCGCGGCGAGGCTGGTCACCTCGGCGAGTACGCGGTAACGGGTCACCAGTCCGGACAGGTCCCACGGCAGCTCGCCAGTGACGACCACCAGCTCCATCTGGCCGGGGGCGAGCCGTTCGACGTCGTCCACCGAGGCCGGACAGCTCGCCGGGACGCGGACCGCGATGGGTCCGTCCGACCAGGCGGCCAGCTGCTCCACTGCGCGCAGGACCTGTGGCCGGGTTCCGGCCAGGTCGAGCACGCCGGTGCCGCCGCCCCGGCGGACCGCGCTGGCGATGCGTGGGCTCGACTCGACCTCGCCGCAGGGGGTGTAGGCGATCACCAGGTCACGCATGTCGACTGCAGTACTCATCAGACTCCCGCTTCGTGAGCAGTGGTCCCGGATTCGATGCTGACCGCCGGAGGATCCACCGTTGCGGCAGCTCAGAGCGAATATTCCGCATCAATCGATGTCACTCTTCGGAGAAACTTAGCGGCGATCAGTTACGACCGTGTGAACTCTGTCGACCAATAACGCCAACCCGGTGCGGGCAGAACCAGGGCAACTGCCCGGCTTCCGACGGCAACCGGCAACATGGCCAGATCCGCCGAAACAATCCGGTGACTCAGGTCACATCGGACGGACAGACAGTAGATCCGTGGACTTGGATCCAGACTCCCGATGTTGCCGTTGGGTACCCCGGGGCAGGGTGGACCGACGGCACCCGGCAGCATGGCGAGGTGGCCCAGCCTTCCCTCCTCGTCGGTGTCCGCGACAACGCGGCCGCCATGCGTGCCGGCGGCGACCTCGCCGGCGCGTGCGGATACCTGCTGCGGGCGCTGGACTCGGCCCGTGACGCCTTCGGTGCGGACGAACCGGAGGTTCTGTGGACTGCGCACCTACTGGCCCGTCTCCGACGTGAGGCCGGCGACCCGGCAGCCGCCCGGCGGCTGTTGGAGGAGTCGCTGGCAGCAGGCGAACTACGGTTGGGTGACCGGGAGCCGGTCATGCTGGCCATCGCGTACGAGCTCGCGACGCTCGCCGAAGAACTGGGCAACCGGCATGAGGCCCGCCGCAACTTCTCCCGAGTCGCCGCCGCCGGCCCGGCGCAGCTCGGCGACGACCACTGGCAGGTCCGGGCCGCCCGGGAGTACCTGGCCGGCTCACCGGTCGCCCCGGCCGATCCGGCTTCCATCGCTGCTCAGCGCGAGCCAGACCGGCCGGCACCAGCGGCCCAGCCAGCACCACCGGCCCAGCCGGCACCACCGGCACCACCGGCACCGACGCCTCCGGCTTCCGACCGGGAGGCGACAACCGCCGTCGATCGACCGCTACCGCTACCCGCCGCCGGGACCGGACCGGCCGCCAGCGTTGCGGCACCGTCGCGGTCCCTACCGGTCGTCGTCGCGGTCGGCGCCGCAGCCGCCGCGGTCATCGCCGCCGTGGTCGTGGTCATCGTGGGCGTCACCGTCCTGCTCGACGGGCGGACCACCACACCGACCGGGCCGGGGCGTCCGGGGTCGGACCGCACCGCGGCCGGTGACCCGCCGACCGCCCTGCGGCTGACCGACGACACCACGGCCGTGACGCTGGCCTGGTCCGACCCGACCGCGGGAACGGTGCCGTTCATCGTCGCAAGTGGCCGCAGCGGACAACAACTCGGCGCACTTGCCACGGTCAATCCCGGCCAGACCGTATTCACCGTCAACGGGTTGAATCCCGAACTCGACTACTGTTTCGCGGTGCTCGCCGTCTACTCCGCCGACGAGTACGTCCCCTCGGACCAGGTCTGCACCGACCGTCGGACAGCCGACCCGGACTAGTCGAAAAACTCCATGTTGATCAGCGGAAACATGAATTTCCGAGCAGTTCTTCGGTAATCCCGTCCGACGTTGTCCACAGGGGCTGCCAGAGCGGTTTCCGGTCAGCGTGACGGCCCCTTAGGATGGCCTCCGGCCCAGCGTCGGGAGCGGCCCCGGGCCGGCGACGACCGACTATACGGGCGACGGACACCATACGACCGACGGGCGGAAGGCGACCTACTGTGGTCACCACGGGCGACGGCACCACGGGCGACGGCAACACAGCCGGCGGCACAGCCGGCGGCGGCACACGGCGGGGCCCCAGCCCTGACGGCCGACGACGCCGCGGCCGCGGCACGCTGGTGACCGTCGGCACGGTCACCGCGCTCGTCGTCGGCATGGGGCTCACCGTGCTCGGGCTCGGCGCGGCCGACCACGCGGCGGCCGGCTACGACGCGAGCTCCTGGTTGTGGAGCTCCGCCCGCAGCGAGCTGGCCAGGGTCAACGGGCTCACCGGGCGGGTCGACACCCGGGTCGAGGTCGCCGACGCACAGGGCCGCCAAACTCAGGTGCTGCAGACGGACCAGTTCCTGATCCTGCGCGAACTGGCCACCGGCAAGGTCAGCTCGCTCGATCTCGCCACGTTGCAGGTCGGCGCGACCGTCCAGAGCACGACCGGGTTCGGGGTGAGCGTGGCGATGCAGGGCGACGCGGCCTTCGTCATCGACGCCGTCCAGGGCGTGGTTCGCCAGATCGACCCCAGGTCACTGCGGCCCGTCGGCGACCCGGTGCGCTACCCGCCGGGGATCGCCGGTGGACATTTCGACGGCGCCGGTCGGCTGTGGATCGCAGTGCCGAGCGAGGGCACCGTCTCGGCGATCACCGCAGCGCCGCTGCCGAGCGACCCGACGCAGGGCTCGGCGGAGGGCTCGGCGGAGGCCGTCTTCGACTCGTCGATCCCCCAGCCGGCCGCCGCCGGGCAGGATGCGGACGCCACCGACGAAACCGCCGGGCCGACCCGGATCCGGACCGTGGCGGTCGCCCCGCCCAGCAACGAGTTGGCCATCTCCGCGCTCGACGACGGCGTCGCGGTGCTCAACCGGACGGCCGGCGCGCTGACCCTGTTGCGCGGCGGGGACCGCCACGAGGTGCCGCTCGACCTGGACGGTCCGGGCGTCCTGCCGGCCCGCACGACCGGCAGCCTGGTCGCGGTCACCGTGCCCGAACGGCGACGCATCGTCCTGGTCGACGACGACGGGGTCCGGCAGCTGTCGGTGCCGGGCAGCGGATCCGCGCTCCGTCCCGCCGTCAGCTGGGCGGGCCGGGTCTACTGCGCCGACGAACGCAGCCGGGAGATCCTCGCGTTCGACGGGGCGGGGGCGCTGCTTGCGTCGATCGACGTCACCGAGACCGCCGGCCCGCTCGACCTGGAGGTCCGGGAGAACCACCTGTTCATCAACGCGCCCGACGCGGCCACCGCCCGGGTCGTCACCGACGCCCACGAGGTCCGGCAGGTCGACAAGTACGCCAACGACATCCTCGGCGGTGACCCACCGCCGGAGCCACCGCCACCGCCACCACCGCCGAAGCCGACGGTCGGCCGGCCGGGTGCGCCCCGCGCGGTCAGCGCGGCAGCCGGCGACACCACCGTGCGGGTGAGCTGGCAGCCGGCGGCCGACAACGGCGCGAGCATCCAGCGGTACGTGGTCACCGGCGACGGCCGCAGCTTCGAGGTCGGGGCCAACCAACGGTCGTTCGAGGTCACCGGGCTGGTCAACGGCGAGACGTACCGGTTCTCGGTCCACGCGGTCAACGCCGAGGGCGCGGGGCCCGAGCGGGAGTCCAACCCGGTCGTTCCCACCGCTGAGGTGCCCGACGCCCCGGTGAACGTCACCGCGCAGGCCCGCGCGGACGGCTCGGTCGCGGTGAGCTGGCCGGCCGCCGACGGCCAGGGCAACGTCATCGCCGGCTACACGGTCACCGCCGTATCGGCCGAGGCCACCGCCCCGGTCGGCGACGTCTCCGGCACCGAGCTGGTCCTCCCGCCCGGCTCGCTCGACTACGGCACGCAGTACGCGTTCACCGTCGTCGCGGTCAGCGACCAGGGAGCCAACTCGACAGCGTCGCCGTTGAGCAACTCGGTGGTGCCCTACACGGCCCCCGGCGAGCCGGCGGCGGTCGAGGCGACCACCGTGGCCGACCAGCGGGGTGCCCTGCGGGTCGGCTGGTCGCCGGCACCGGACAACGGGCGTCCGGTCACCGGGTACGTGGTGACCGCCGGCGACCAGCGCACCGAGGTTGCCGACGGCACCGTCGTCACCCTGACCGGGCTGGGCGACGGGGCCGATGTGACGGTCTCGGTGCATGCGGTCAACGAGGCCGGTGACGGCCCGTCGGTGAGTACGACGGCCCGTACCGTCGCCGCGCCGAAGGTCACCGTCACCGGTGCCACCGCCGGCACCAACGCGGTCACCCTGAGCTTCTCGGTGGACGCCGGTGGCGGGAACGTCAGCTGCAGCGCGGCGGCCGACGGCGCGGCGGCCGTCACCGGCAGCTGCAACAGCATCCGGGTCGGCGGACTCTACCCGGGACGGTCCTACCGGTTCACCGTCCGGGCCAGCAACGCGGCCGGCACCGGCACCGCCACCCACAGCCGGGCGACCGCGGACCTGTACGGCATCGCGACCTGCGTCAACGGTCCGGACGGCGGGCAACGCACCTACTGCGACGACGACGTTCCCGGTCGCAACGGCAACGAGATCTTCGCCGTGCCGGAGCAGGACAACAGCCGCCAGGTCGGCTGGGTGCCCGACGGCACCCGACTGACCGCGCTGTGCCGCCGCCAGGGCGGGCACGTCGACGCCTGGATCTACAACGGCGGTAAGGCCAGCACCTGGTGGATCCGGGTGGAGTACAGCGGGAAGAACTACATCCCGTGGGCCTGGCTGAACCTGGCCGGCGGCGACGACCTGAACCAGCTGCCCACCTGCTGACCCCGCCCACCTGGGCAGCCACCGATCCACCCCGGCGAGGAGACCAGCCGCAGTGACCACGACCACCCAGCTGACGCCCCACGAGGTGACCGGCTTCGCCTCGACCGCCGCTCGACTGGCCGGTGAGATCTCCACCGTGGTGCTGGGCAAACCGCAGGTGGTGCGACTGACCCTGACGGCCCTGTTCGCGCAGGGCCACGTCCTGCTGGAGGACGTGCCGGGGGTGGGTAAGACCACCCTGGCACGGGCCGTCGCCGCCACGGTGCACGGCCACTGGCGTCGGATCCAGTTCACCCCCGACCTGTTGCCCGCCGACGTGTCCGGGGTGACCATCTTCAACCAGTCCACCCAGGGGTTCGAGTTCCATCCCGGCCCGGTGTTCGCCAACATCGTCATCGCCGACGAGATCAACCGCGCCTCACCCAAGACCCAGTCGGCGCTGCTGGAGGTGATGGAGGAACGCACGGTCACAGTGGACGGGGTCCGGCATCCGGTGCCCCGGCCGTTTCTGGTGGTGGCCACCCAGAACCCGGTCGAGATGGACGGCACCTACCGGCTTCCGGAGGCCCAGCTGGATCGGTTCCTGGTCCGGTTGTCGGTCGGCTACCCCGATGAGCAGACCGAGATCGAGGTGCTGCGCGGGGCGACCCTGCGGTCCCCTGAGGCACTCGAGCCGGTGACCGACACGGCCACCGTCGGCCGGCTCATCCAACTGGCGCAGCGGGTGCACATCGCCGACCCGTTGTACGGGTATGCGGTGCGGCTGGCGGCCGCGACCAGGACACACCCGCAGATCCGGGTCGGGGTCAGTCCACGCGGGGTGATCGCCCTGACCCGGGCGGCCTGCGCGTACGCGCTGATCGGCGGCCGGGGGTTCGTGCTGCCCGAGGATCTGAAGGCCCTGCTGGAGCCGGTCTTCGCGCACCGGCTGCTACTCACCGCAGACACCCAACTGCGCGGCGTCACGGCAGCCGAGGTGCTCGCCGACGTGGTCCGGTCGGTCCCGGTGCCGCTGCCGGCCGGCCAGCCGGCAGCGGCCGGGGTCTGAGCCGACCGGCCCATGAACGTCACCGCCCGTTGTCTCGGCCTCGGCGTCGCCGCCGCGCTGCTCACCGCCGTCGGGTCCGTGCTCGGCTATCCGGAGCTCGCGCTGCTCGGCACCGCCGGTCTGACGGTGGTCGGCTACGCGGCCGGCTACGCGCTGTGGCAGCCCCGGCTGTCGGTACGCCGTACCGTCGAACCCGACCGGGTGAACCGCGGCGACGTGTGCACCGTGACGCTGCAGGTCGGCAACCTTCGGCGCTGGGGCGCGGCGAGCGTCCTCGCCGAGGAGCGGTGCGGCCGGCGGTGGATCCCGGTGCCGCTGGCCCGGTTGCGCTCCGGCGCCACGACCACGGTGCGCTATCCGGTGCCCACCGATCGCCGGGGCGTGCTCCCGGTCGGCCCGTTGCGGGTGCTCCGCCGCGACCCGTTCGGCCTGGTCGCCGTCGCGCGCGTGGACGGCGAACCGGTCCGGGTGTGGGTCCGGCCGCAGGTGCATCCACTGCGCGCGGTGCCGGCCGGGATCGCCCGCAGCCTGGACGGCCGGATCGACCGGGTACCGCACGGCAGCATCACCTTCGACTCCTTACGGGAGTACGTCGTCGGCGACGAACTACGCCGGGTGCACTGGCGGACCAGCGCCCGGATCGGCCAGCTAATGGTGCGGGAACACGTCGACACCAGTATGCCCCGGCTGGTGGTGCTGCTGGACAACCGGACGGTCGCGTACCACGACCACGCCGACGGGGCGTCGGCGACGTTCGAGTCGGCCTGTGAGGCGGCGGCGTCGGTGGTCGACGCGGCGACCCGGGCCGACCTTCCGGTGCTGCTGCGGATGGTCGTCGACCAGCCGCCGCCGGACGGCACGCCGAGTCGGCACCCGCTGGACCGGCTGGCCGAGGTCACGCTGGCCGGGACCGACCGGCTGACCGGCGAGGACCCGGTCCGACAGGTCTGCGACCAGCTGCGCCAGCAACGGCCCGGCGACACGCTGGTCTATCTGGCCGGCACCGGTGATCCGGATGCCGTCGCCCGCATCGGTGCGCTGCGCGCAGTCTTCGCGACCATTCTGGTCGGCCGGATCACCGGCGCCGTCGACCCGTCGGCAGGCGGGGCACCGGCGCTGGGTGCCCCGACCGGGCTGGCCGGAGTGCTGTTCGTCGAGGCGGCCGACGGTGTCAGCTTCGCCGCCGGCTGGGATGCGGCAGGTGACCGGTGACCGGTGACCGGACGACCGGGCTGGCGCGTCTCGGTGCGGTGGCGGCGGCGCTGATCGCGATGACCGGGTCAGCCGCGGTCCTGCTCGGCCGAATCTACGACGGGGCGGCGGCCAGCTGGCTGATCGCCGGTGCCGGCGCGGCGGCGGTGCTGGTCGGCACGTGCGCCCGGCGGCTGCCGAACTGGCAGGTGGCTCCACTGTCCGTCCTGCTGATGGGTGGCTACCTGCTGGCCGCCGGATGGTGGGCGGCGGACCGGGCGGAGCTGGCCGGCCCGGTGACCCGGCTACTCGCCGACGCCGCCGCGAACGGGGTTCCCCGGCTGCTGACCGCGATGATCCCGATGGAGGCGGTGCCGGACACGGTGGTGGTTCCGGTCGTGGCCAGCTGGCTCGCCGGCTTCACCGCGACCGAGCTCGCGGTGCGGGCCCGGCGCATGCTGCTCGGCTGCCTGCCGCCGTTGCTGCTGTTCGGCGCGGCGGCGTTCGTGGTCGGGCCGAACGCCGAGCCGGCCCGGTGGCCGGCGCTGCTGTTCGTCGCGGCGGCGGCGGTCGGGCTGCTGGTCACCGCGGCGCCGGCACCCGCTGCCCGGCGGAGCGGGTCGGCGGCAACGGTCAACCAGCCGTCCGGGCCGCGCAGCGGTGGCGGTGGTGGCGCGCTGACGACGGTACGGCTGCGGACGGCGGCGGTGTCGTTCGCCGGCGCGGCCACCGTACTGCTGCTGGTGGCGGTGAGCGCCCCGTGGGTGGTGGCCCGGATCGCGACGACCGACGTCGACCCACGCCGCTACGTCGCACCACCGCAGGTGGAAATCCTCGACGAGAATCCCCTGATCAGGATCTCCGGTTGGGCACTCAATCCCGATCAGCCGCTGTTCGACCTGCGGGTCGGCGCGTCACCGCCTCCGGCCGTGGACGGGCCGCAAGCCTCCGGGGCCGGCCCGCGTCCGACCGCAGACGGTGCGCTACGGCTGACTCTGGCCGTGCTGCACGACTACGACGGCGTCACCTGGCGGGTCGGCGGGACCTATCGCAACGCCGGCCGGGTGCTGCCGCCGGTCGAGGACGCTGCGGCGTCGCGAACCGACGCCTCGTCGACAGACGCAGTACGCCAGGAGATCACCGTGGCCGAGCTGTCCGGCCGGCTGCTGCCCGCGATCACCGCCCCGGTACGGGTCGACGGCGTCCGGGTGGCCTACGACCGGGCCAGCAGCACCTTGCTGCACCCCGAGGGTCTCACTCCCGGCGTCACGTACGCCGTCGACTCGGTGCCGCGTCGACCACCGCTGAACGCGCTGACCACCGCAGACGTGCCGGCCGGGGAGTCGGTGGCCCGGACCCTGCGGGTGGCTGACGGGGTGCCGGCGGAGATCCGTCGGCTCGCCCAGCAGCTCGCCCGGGACAACGGTGCGCCGTACCAGCGGGCGCTGGCCGTCGAGCAGTTCCTCGCCGACCACTACCAGCTTGTCGCCGACGCGCCGAGCGGGCACGCGTACCCGAATCTGGGTTTCTTCCTCTTCGGGCCGCGCGACGCCGGCGGCCAGCAGGGCACCTCCGAGCAGTTCGCCGCTGCCTACGCGCTGCTCAGCCGGCTGATGGGGCTACCCACCCGGGTGGTCGTCGGGTTCGTGGTGCCGTCCGGTGACGCGACGGTGCACGGCAGGCACGCGGTGGCCTGGCCGGAGGTGCTCTTCTCCGGTGTCGGTTGGGTGCCGTTCGATCCGCTGCCCCGACCGGACAGTACGCCGCGCCCGATCGAGGAGGAGTTCCGGCCGGCACCGGACGAGCCGACGCCGTCTGTGGCGCCGTCCGTGCTACCGACGGTCGACCCGACGCCGTCGACACCGCCCTCGGCGGCCTCCGCACCGCCGGGCGGTCGGCCGTCCGGCTGGCTGCTCGGCGTCGTCGCGGCGACGGTGGCCGGGGCCGGCGCGGCCGGATGGGCCGGCGTCGTCCTGCTGCTGCGTCGCCGGCTACGCGACCGGCGACTCGACAGCGGCCTGCCCGCGCACCGGGTCTGCGGGGCCTGGCTCGAGGTGGTCGACGCGCTCCGGCTGGCTGGTCACCCGGCCGGGGGGCACATGTCCGCCAGCGAGGTGGCCGGACACGGTCGGGCGTTGCCGGACGGTGCGGCACTGCCCCGGCTCGACCCGCTGGCCGAGCTGGTCAACCTCGCCAGCTTCGCACCGGGGCAGACCGACGACGAGCAGGCCCGGCGCGCCGGTGGCTACGCCACCGTCTGGGTGGCGGCGCTGCGTGCCCGGCGGCCGTGGTGGCAGCGGGTGATCTGGTCGCTGGACCCCGGTCCACTGCGCTGGGAGCGTCGCCGACGTACAGCCGCCACCGCGAACACCGCAGTAAACGGTTAGCCTTACCTAAGGACGGCGGCGGAAGGCGGACGGTGACCGGTACATCGGACGACACCCAGGCGGAGTCACTGGCGCAACTGCTCGGTGGGCGACGAGGCGCCATCGACGCCACGCTGCCAGCAGTGGCGTTCGGCGTCGGATGGGTGGCCGGCGGAGAGTCGATCTGGGTCGGCGTGTGCTGCGCGGTCACGGTCGGCGTGGTGATCGCCGGGGTACGCCTACGGCGTGGTGATCGACCCCGGTCGGTGCTGATCGGGCTGCTCGCCGTCTGCGTCGCCGCGGTGATCGCGCTACGCACCGGGCGGGCGTCCGACTTCTTCCTGGTGCAGCTGCTGTCGAACGCGGCGAGCGCACTGGCCTGGGCGTTCAGCATCGTCGTCCGGCGGCCGCTGCTCGGCGTGGTAGTGGGAGCGGTGCTGGGTCAACGGACCGGGTGGCGCCGGGATCCGGCGCTGCTGCGGGCGTACGGCCGGGCCAGCTGGGTCTGGGTCGGGCAGTACGTGACCCGGGTGGCCGTCTTCGTCCCGCTCTATCTCGCCGACCAGGCGATGGCGCTGGCCGCCTTACGGGTCGCGCTAGCCTGGCCGCTGGTCGCCGCCTGCCTGGCGGTGAGCTGGTGGGTGCTCCGCCGGTCGCTTCCGGCCGGGCACCCGGGGATACGCCGTCCGGTACCGGCCGACCTACGGTGACGAATCGGCCTCCCGTACGACCCGGGCCGGTGCTGATGTGACTAGAGTGACACGCTGTCCCGACCGCATCCGCACAAGGAGGCAGGCGTTCCCGTGGCCGAGAAACCTGCTGACTCCGCTCGCGGCGCCAGACGCAGCGACTCCGCTGCGGACGGTGCCCTCACGCAGCCGACCGTCGAGCTGAAGGCCCTGCCTGGCGGTCGGCCGCCGGGCCCGGCGGTTCCGGACGCACCGACGGTCGAGCAGCCAATCGTCCAGCTATCGGCCGACGCGAACCGCTCGGCCGACGCGTTCGACGAACCGACGGTCGAGCAGCCGGTGGTACGCCCCGCAGCCGTCCGACCCGCGGCCGCCGCTGTCGCGGGCCTGACCGCCGCCCCGGCACAACTACCGACGGGACCGGCCGGCACCGCATCTGGACCGGCAGCGACCGCGCCGGCACCGTCCCGGAGCGCGCCACCGGACGAGCCGGACCGGTTCATCGCGCTGGCCCGCCGGTACGGCTGGGTGGTGGCCGCCGGTTCGGTCGCCGCAGTGGCGCTGCTGTGCTCGGCGCCGTTCGTCTCCGGAAACGGACTGTTGTGGAACCCGGCGAGTTCGACAGGCTCGCCGACCACCCCCACCGCGACCCCGGAAAGCGCCCCTACCGCGACGGTCACGGCCGAGGTCACCGACACCTCGCCGGCCGCCGGCGACAACGGGGAGTCACCCGAGGTGCGCCAGGCCGACCCGCCGGCCGTGCCCCCCGAGCAGCCCGCGTCGGACCCGGCTCCTCCCCCGCCCCCATCGGACGACCCGCCGGCGTCCAGCGCCGCACCGCCGGGCGGCGGCGAGCCGGTGCTGCTCGGCCCGGACAACAGCGACGATCTCCGTGGCATGCTGGACAGTTACTGCAAGCAGGAGCACGGCGGCGGGTGGATGGCGTGGCCGCGCGAGTGGCCGGGCAACGGCACCGAATGGGAGTGCGTCCGGCCGTGGACCCCTCATGACCGAGACCTCGACGTCCGACGCGCCTGCGCCAGTCGATACGGCGAGCCGGTCGTCGCCGAGGCCGGCAGTCGTCGGGACGCGTACAGCTGGCGGTGCTACCGGGGCTGACGTCAGCCGACGAACACAAGGATGTGGTGGGCCGACCGGGATCGCTGCGTTGGCCAATCCCGGCCGACCCACCACGGGCGGGCCTGACCGTGGGTATCAGGCCGTCTGCGGAGGTTCGGCGCCGTCAGGCGGTGCCGGACCGTTTGGTGGGGCGGCGGTACGTAGGTGTTGGTTCAGGTGATGGATCGCGGTGGAGGGGGGGGGGGGGGGGGGGGGGGGGGGGGAGAGGGTGGTGGGGGGGGGGGGGGGGAGGGGGTTGGGGGGTGGGGGGGGGGGTGGGGGGGGGTTTTTGGGGTGGCTTTTTCCCCCCCCCCCCCCCCAACACCGGTCTCAGTTGTTCGGGAACAGGTGACCGAAGTCGGCGTAGGCCATCGCCAGGTCAGCCTGTGCCCAGAACCGGTGGTAGCGGAACTCCGGCTCCGGCCCACCGTTGAGGTACGCCTCAACCTTCGGCCAGTCCGGGTCGTCCAGGTAGAACGACCTGATGTCCAGGAAGCTCGCGCCCGGCTCGATCGTGTCGCCGTTGGGCATGGTGCCCGACCAGCCGTTCGGGATGTACAGACCCTGCCCGGTGGAGGCGTTGTAGACGTCGTCGAAGCGACGGTAGTCACCTCTCGTCTCCACGGTGGAGGAGCCCTGCGCGTCGGCGTTGGCGTACAACGCGTCCAGCAGGCCCTTGGCGGTGTCGCGGGCCTCGGTGTCGCCGGAGGCGGCCGCGTACCACATCAGGGTCCGGGCGTAGGCCGAGGCCACGCCGACATCCTGACCGGTACCGACGACCTCGACGTGCAGGTTGTTGTTGGCACCGGGGTTGCTCGGGTTCCAGGTGTCCGGCGCGCCGGTCCACTCCATGGTCGACGGGATCGCAAAGTCCCCGCCGGTGCCGATCTCGGTGTGCGAGATGGCCCACGGCACCCACTTGTCGAGGATCTGCTTGGCCCGGGCGTCGCCGGTCACGTAGTAGACCTCGGCCACCCGCTGCAGCGACCAGACCTGCATGCCGAACCACTCGTTGCTGCCCGGGTCGTGGTAGACCGGGTGCTCCGTGTAGTACATGCCGTAGAAGGTCGGGGTGCCCGACGGAGGCTGGGCGTAGGAGCCGTTCCAGCTGTTGGTGGCACCGCCGGCGATGGCACCTTCAGCGGACTGCAGCCACTGGTAGAACTCCATCTGCCGGTCGAAGCTCTCGGTCCAGTCCTGCACCGCGGTGGCGCCGCGCGGCCGCAGCTCCGGCACGTTGGTCAGCGCCCAGGCGGCGAACGGGTTCTGGTAGCCGAAGTGGTTGTGGCTGGAGCCGATCCGCCACGACCAGGCCGCCGAGGTGTCGGTGGCGCCACCCCAGGCGTAGTACCAGGACATCAGGTAGTGCGCGGAGTCCTTACCGGTACCGGCCGGGCAGCTGGATGGGCCGACACAGTTGCCGATCCGCTTGAAGTACTTGTCGAACATCGCGTAGCGCAGGTAGTCGCCCATCCGGGCGGCTTTCGCGACGGTGGCCGCGACCGCGCTCTCGTTGCCCTGCTCCTCGGCCCAGACCAGCGCCCAGTAGGCCGCCTGAATGGCGCGGGCGTCGGCATCCGGGGCGTTGGTGTACTTCCACTGCGACGCCGGGGCGTTGTCCTCGGCGATGAACAGGTCCAGGTAGCCGTTCGGGCCGCCGTGCGCTTTGGTGTCGCAGGATGGCTGCGGGACGGTCTCCCAGACCGACTCCTGCGGGCCGCGCTGGAAGGTGTTGATGTACGCGGGTCGGGTGGTGCCGTCACCGCAGCGGCCGTAGCCGTAGACGTTGTCCACGTCGAGCAGCCAGTGCATGCCGTAGATCTCGCCGGTGCCGTACGCCGACTGCAGCTCGTTGCGCAGCGGATCGGTGCCGACCGGAACGTTCTGGTTCAGCCGCGACGGGTACTGGTCGGGGCGCAGGTACTCCGCAGCGTACTGCGGGGTGCCGGGGACACCCGCGGTCGGCTGGTCGGCGGTGCCCGGGATGATGTACCGCTCCATCACGGTCCACGCGTTGTTGAACGGCGCCCAGTTCTCGGTGACCCGGCCGTAGTTGGCCTCCAGCCAGATCCAGAAGCTGAAAGCTTCGGAGGTGGTTTCGTGGCCGTGGTCCGGGGCCTCGACGATCAGTGTCTCAATGGAGTGGTAGGGCACGCCCTCGGGGCTGAAGTAACCCGAGTTCTTGATCTTTCCGTACTGCTCCAGGAAGCGCTCGATGTACTCGTTGTCGCCGCCGGGCGAGTCGTTGTCGATCTCGGTGACCACGATGGCCAGTGGCGCCAGGCCACTCGCCGTGGCGGTGATCGTGGCCGTGCCGCTGACCGTGTCGCTGTCCTCGGCGGCCGACACGGTGACCGTCGCCCCGGTGTTCCAGTTGCTCGGGGTGAGGGTGACCGACGACGGCGACCGGGTGATGCTGTTGTCGCCGGAGATCGCAAGGCTGACCGGCAGATTACCGCTCGGCGCCGAGCTCAACCGCAGGTTGAAGCTGCTGCTGCCGCCCTCGTTGACACTCACCGACGACGGGGTGGCGATCAGACTCGGTCCAGAGGCCGGACTGACGGTGAACGCCCGCTCGGCGGTGGCGCTGGCGCCGGCGTTGTCGTACGCCCGGGCCTGCACGGTGTAGCTGCCTGCGGGCAGGTCCTCCATGACGTACTGGTACGGGCTGGTCGTGTCGGTGTTGACCAGCAGCCCGTTGCGGTAGAACTCGACCCGGTCGACGGTGCCGTCGGCGTCGCTGGCGGTCGCGGTCAGCGGGACGTCGGCCGGCGCGATGAACGGCCCCGACGGCACCGTCAAACCGACCGTGGGCGGTTGGTTCTCCGACGCGCCGTTACAGGTCACACCGTTGATGGAGAACGAGGTCGGCCGGGGGTTGGAGCCGGTGTGCGAGCCGTTGAAGCCGATGTTGGTTGACTGACCGGTGGCCAGATTGCCGTTCCAGGCGGCGTTGGTCGCGGTCACCACGTTGCCGGACTGGGTCCAGTTGGCCGACCAGCCCTGGGTGACCCGCTGGCCGCCCGGGAACGTGAAGCGCAGGGTCCACCCGGTGAGCGGATCACCGAGGTTCTCGATGGTCACGTTGGCGGTGAAGCCGTTGTTCCAGTCGTTGGTCGAATAGACGACGTCGCAGGCGGTGGCCGCGTTGGCGACGCCGGGGACGGCGGCGACACCTCCGACGACCATCACGCCAGCGGCGAGCATTGCCAGCCGCTGTCTCGTCGCGGTCAATCTCATGTGCGGGGTTCTCCTCGCGAACCAGGCCGAGGCAGTGAGGTACACCTCGGCTTGGCGCCTTGGGCGCGGTGGGCGATGTCGTGGAGCAGCGCGTCGGACGCCAGGCGCCGGATGGGTGTGACCCGTCCCGGACCGGGGTCTGCATACGACGGAGAGCGCCGGACCGGCGGCTCCGGTTCACTGCGTGGCGCCGTACCGACACGGGGTCGGATGCCCTCGGCTGCCGCTGTCGCGTGGTCTGTTGGCTCCCACCTGCGATGGTCGACAGTGTTACATGGGAGCGCTCCCGCAGCAAGTGGCAACCTTTGACAACCCACCGGAGAACCCAGACGAACCCGCATTGAGCAGGGAATTCATCAGCGATGGTCGGGCGCGGCCGGACTCACTCACGCCACCAACATGTTTCGATCTCGTTTTGGGTCTTTCACAAACCCGTGACGGAGACTACAGTCCAGAACCAACGTCGATGGGAGCGCTTCCATCGATGGATGTTGCAACACGTGAGAGTACACCGTACCTGCCGTGCCCCGCCGCCCCGGTGGAGCACACCACTACCGGTCGTACAGCTGGTGGCGGGCCAGCCCGGACTCCGCCGGCAGCTGCAGACACCACCCGGGAGAGGAGGTGGATCCAGAGCCACTCGCGTGGCCCGGCTCCCGCGCGTCACGCACGACCTGGACGCCAAACCGCTCGTGCGTGAAAGCAACTGATGGTGGGGACGGGGGTTGCCCTCCCCGTCCCCACACTACTTCCCCACACCCGGCAGGAAATCGGTCGACCCGGCACCCCGTCCGGCCGTCCGGCCGACGTGACCCGGTTCCACCACCGCCGATCCCCCCATCCGCGCCACCTGACCGGCGCATCCGCGCGCCCGTGCCGCACCGCAGTGGATCGGACACCACTGTCAGGAGAGCCCGATGGCCGTACTGTCCCGCCGGCACCTGCACCGCCGGGCCGAGCGTTCCGCCGTCCGCGCCGCGAGCGGCGATCCGAGCGGCGATCCAGGCCGCGCCGCCGGCACCGGCCGCATCACCGGCACCGACCCCGGCCGAGCCATCGCCGACGCGACCGAAGCCGGCCCCGTCGACGCGACCGGGCCCGACCCGGCAGGCGATGGTTCCGCGACCCCGGCCATCCGCCACCGCGGCGATCCCGAACGTCCGATCGGTCTGCACTTTCCTAACAACTTCCGCTGGGGCGCGGCGACCTCCGCGTACCAGATCGAAGGTGCCGCCAAAGAGGACGGCCGGGGCGAATCGGTGTGGGACACCTTCAGCCACACCCCCGGTCGGACCCGCGGCGGCGATACCGGCGACGTCGCGGCCGACCACTACCATCGGTACGGCCACGACCTGGACCTGATGCGTGAGCTCGGACTGCACAGCTACCGGTTCTCCATCTCCTGGCCGCGGATCCAGCCCGACGGCACCGGTCAGCCCAACCGGCGCGGGCTGGACTTCTACCGCCGACTGGTCGCCGGGCTGCTCGAGCGGGGCATCGAGCCGATGGCCACCCTGTTCCACTGGGACCTGCCACAGGCCCTGCAGGACCTCGGCGGGTGGGAGCAGCGCGACGTGGCGTACCGCTTCGCCGAGTACGCCCAGATCCTGTTCCACGCCCTCGGCAGCGAGGTGCCGGTCTGGCTGACGATCAACGAGCCGAAGACCGTGGTACAGAACGGCTACCTCAGCGGGCATCACGCCCCGGGCCGGCCGGACGCGGACGCAGCGTACCTGGTGGCCCACCACCTCCAACTCGCGCACGGTCTGGCCGTACAGGCGCTACGCGCGGAGCGGGCCGCGTGCCGGATCGGACCGGCGCTCAACCTGCATCCCTGCTACCCAGCCGACGCGAGCCCGGCAGCCGCCGCTGCGGCCCGGCTGTACGACGGCTACGAGAACCGGCTGTACCTGGACCCGATCTTCCTCGCCAGCTACCCGGCGGACGTCCTCGCCGATCTCGGCCCGGCCAGCCGGCTGGCCGGTGGGATACACGACGGTGACCTCGATGTCATCGCCGAGCCGATCGACCTGCTGGCCGTCCAGTACTACACCCCGTTCTACGTCGCCGCAGACGGCAGCACGGTCCGCCGCTGGCCGACCTCGGAGGCGGGCTGGCAGCAGATCCACCCGGACGGCATGTTCGACGCCCTCACCCGGGTACACCGGGAGTACGGCACCGTGCCGATCACGATCACCGAGAACGGCCTGCCCACCCCGGACCGGTTGGCGACGGACGGTTCGGTGGACGATCCCGGCCGGGTCGCCTTCCTCCGGGATCACCTCGCCGCCGTGCACCGGGCGATCAGCACCGGTGTCAACGTGGAGAGCTACCATGTCTGGTCGCTGCTGGACAACTTCGAATGGGCCGAGGGATACCAGCAGCGCTGGGGGCTCATCTACGTCGACTACCCGACGCAACGGCGGATCTTCAAGCGAAGCGCGCACTGGTACCGGCGGGTGATCGCGGAGAACGCCATCTGACAGCGATGATGTTCCACGGCCGGGCCGCGCGGAAGACGACCGGGATTACATCCTCCGGAGGAACTCGCCCTCGGTAACCAGAAAACCGCACCACGCCGGGTACGCGCCAGGACAGACTGTGCCCATGGGGTTCGGTCCTGGGTTGCGTCTCGACCGGAGATACGTACTGGTCGAACGGATCGGGCTGGGTGGGATGTCCGAGGTGTGGCGGGCCAGCGACGAACTGCTCGACCGACCGGTCGCGGTGAAGGCGCTCACGCCGCCGATCGCGCCAGCGGTCCGGGCCGCTTGTCGGCAGGAGGCCCGGGCCGCGGCCCGGATCACTCATCCGCATGTCACCCAGGTGTACGACTACGGCGAGGCGGCGATCACCGAGACCGATGTGGTGCCGTTTCTGGTCCTCGAACTGGTCGACGGGGAGAACCTCGCTGCCCGCCTGGCCGGTGGGCCGCTGCCCTGGCAGGCTGCGGTCTGGCTGACCGCACAGGTGGCCAGCGGCCTGGCCGCCGCCCACCGGATCGGGGTGGTGCATCGGGACATCAAGCCGGGCAACGTCATGCTCACCGCCAGTGGCGCCAAGATCCTGGACTTCGGCATCGCCGCGTTGACCGACGGCCGACCCGCGCCCGATGCCGGCTGGTTGCTCGGCACTCCGGCGTACGCCGCACCGGAACGGCTGCTTCACTGGCCGGCCCATCCGGCGGCCGACGTCTACGCCCTCGGCGCGCTCTGCTACGAGATGCTGACCGGGTCACCACTCATACCGGCCGGCAGTTGGCGGGAGGCGGCCGTCCGGCTACAGCGACCGGACCCGCCGGCCCGACCCCGCGCCGACGGACTGCCCGCCCCCGCCGCCGATCTCTGCCTCGCCTGCCTGAGCCGGGATCCGGCGCAGCGGCCGGCCGCCGGTGAGATCGCCGACGCCCTGCACGCGGTGCTCGGCGTGATGGTCGAGTTCCCGTTGCCCGGACCGCGCCCGGTCGGCGCTTCGCCCGGCGGCCGGACCTTGGTGGACCGGCTACCGCCGGCCCGGCAGGCCGGGCCGATGCTGCGGCGGGCCGCGATGGTGGCCCAGTCGGACCAACCGGCACCGCGCCGGGCCGCGATGGCGGCGCGGCCGGCTGTCC